>NZ_CAUPMI010000004.1:0-129095 GCF_963512375.1 uncultured Anaerococcus sp. | reverse complement strand
CCTATTATTCCTTGTCCAAACCACAATACGTCATCAGAATTGCTGCTTCAACGTGGGACGAGTTGATAGCATTGATGTATTTATGATTTTTAGCGAAACTGTTGTATATGGGAACATATCGACTAATTTGTACGTTCGTGGGAACATAACGACTAGCTTTCTAATGGTCGCCAAAAGAATCGAAATATAATTCTAGTTTAGAATACTTCTATCCTTATCAAATATATGAAACTGTAATAATAAAATTTAATTGCTTTCATCGACTAATGTTAAAACCTACAACACAAGAATTTAAATCATTAGATTACACTATTTACTATTCAATCAATTTAAGCTCCTTCATTCATATCCCTTCTACTATACCCCAAGAAACCTATTACTATTAAAGCAATGCTAATTATAGTAACTGTAAGAAAAACTGATGCTTCAAAATCATCCATTGGCATTTGAGGCATCCAACTTTGTATAGCAGTATTTAAAAACCATTCCGGGAGGTCTATCTAGGTTCTTAGCTCCTACACTCATCCTACGGCAAGAGTTAATTCAAAACTACCCTTCATTGCGCTCCATTACATACTAAATATAGCACTATAAGATAACCTACAACGCGCTCTATTTATTATTCCATTACGCTTCATTACGGGTATTTTTTCGGTTAACACTTGCCTATGATATACAGAACATTTGGATAAAGTTAAGGCGCCCTTTGCTATTTGACAAAATGAGTGGTTGATTATACTCATATTTGTAAAATAGCAAAAGGCGCCATTGTTAAAATCTTCGATTTTTTCGTTTTAATTTCTTTCTTCTAAATAGTTATAATAAACTTCAAACTCTTTTTCAAAATCATTTAGTAATTCAACTAATTTTTTATTGAGTTCGATATACTCTAGTTTTGTTTGTGGGTGCAGGTTATTTAAATCTTTTAATGATAGTTTACTACTATCATCACTGCCATACCATAAATCTCTTAACGGTTGTACTTCTGGATCATGTAAAGTTAGACCCGTACCTCTAACAAGTAGTAGCCAATTAGGCTGTCCGTAGTTAGTTATAATGTGATGTTTTAACCTATTAAATTCTGTGATGTATTCCATTCTTAAACCTCCTATGTTGATAGGATTTTGATAGGGAATAAGATAAATTTATATGGTTTTAAGTGGTTTTATGTTTGTTTAAACCGTTGAAAAATGGCATTCCCCCACCTAGTCATATTATACTTTTATTCCCATTCAATTGTTCCTGGTGGTTTGCTGGTTATGTCGTAGACTATTCTGCCTACTCCTTCTACTTCGTTTATCATTCTGTTTGATAGTTTTTGCATTAGTTCGTATGGGAGGTTTGCTGCTTCTACTGTCATGGCATCTGTACTTGTTACTGCTCTTACTGCTATGACGTTGTCGTAGCTTCTGGCATCTCCTTTTACTCCTACTGTTTTGATTGGGGTCCATACTGTGAAGTATTGCCAGATTTTTTCGTTTAGGCCGAAGTTTTTGACTTCTTCTCTTAGGATAGCGTCGGTTTCTCTTACTATTCTTAGTTTATCTTCTGTGATGTCGCCTATTACTCTTATGGCAAGGCCTGGTCCTGGGAATGGTTGTCTCCAGACCATGTCGTGTGGAACGCCTATTTCTTCACCTAGGGCTCTTACTTCGTCTTTGAAGAGGAGTCTTAGTGGTTCTACTAGGCCTTTGAAGTCCATGTCTTCTGGTAGGCCGCCTACGTTGTGGTGGCTTTTGATTACGCTTGCCTTGTCTTTGCCAGATTCTATGACATCTGGGTAGATTGTGCCTTGGACTAGATAGTTGGCTCCGCCGATTTTTTTGGCTTCTTCTTCGAATACTTCTACGAAGTGGTTGCCTATGATTTTTCTTTTTGTTTCTGGGTCGGATTCGCCTTTTAATAGGTCTAGGAATTCTTTGGATTTGTCTACCATTTTGACGTTTAGGCCTAGGCCCTTATAGGTTTCCATGACTGATTTGGCTTCGTCTTTTCTTAGTAGGCCATGGTCTACAAAGATACACTGGAGATTATCTCCTATGGCTTTTGAGACTATGGTTGCTGCTACTGAGCTATCTACCCCGCCTGATAGGCCGCAGATCATTTTCTCGCCTTGGTATTTTTCTTTGATTTCTGCTATTATCTCTTTGGCGAAGTCTTTCATTTTCCAGGTTTTTTCGGCCTTACATATTCCTAGGACGAAGTTTTCTAGGATTTTTTGTCCGTATTCTGAGTGAACTACTTCTGGGTGGAATTGGACTGAGTAGAGACCTTTGTCTGTGTTTTCCATGGCTGCTACATCTGTGTTGGCTGTGGATGCGATTGACTTAAAGCCTTCTGCTAGGTCTTTTACCCTATCTTTGTGGTTCATCCAGATTATGGATTCTTCTGGGATGTCTTTGAATAAGCAGCTTTCCTTATCTACTTTTAGGTCGGTTTTGCCATATTCGGCTAGGTTTGGTGTTTCGATTGTGCCGCCGTTTACATAATTTATGTATTGGTGGCCGTAGCAGATGCCTAATACTGGCACGCCTAGGTCAAAGATTTTGCTGTCGGCTTTTGGGCTTTCGCTATCGTTTACTGATTGTGGGCCGCCTGTTAGGATGATACCTGCTAGGTTGTCTAGGTTGATTTCATTGAGATTGGTGTCGCACTCATGAAGTTCTGCATAGACTCCCATTTCTCTTACTCTTCTTACTATGAGCTGGTCGTATTGGCCGCCGAAGTTTAAGACTAGGATTTTTTCTTTCTTCATTATTTCCCCTTTAATTTAAGTTTCGTGCTTCCTTTTCTTCTGGGAAGTTCTCGTAGTAATATTGGACAATTTCTGTGGCTGTTTGTTCGACTGTGTTTTCTGTTACATCTATGACTTTGCAGTCTAGGTCAGAAAATATTTCTTTGGCGTATTCTAGCTCTTTTTGGATTCTTCCCTTATCAAAGTATTTGCTTTCACCAACTATGCCTAGGGACTTGCTCCTTGTTTCTCTGATGTCTGAGAGCTTGTCTGGATTTATGATTAGGCCTATTATCCTTCTTGGGTCGACTTCAAAGAGCTCTTGTGGAAGTTTGGCCTCTGGCACGAGGGGTAGGTTTGAGACTTTGAAGTTTTTGGTGGCTAGAATCATGGTTGTAGGTGTCTTAGATGTGCGTGATACTCCTACTAGGACTATGTCTGATTTTAGAAAGCCTCTAAAGTCTTTGCCATCGTCGTATTGGATGGCAAATTCTATGGCTTCTATCATTTCGAAGTAGTTTCTTGATAGGGTCCTGGTGAGGCCTCTTTGTCTGATTGCTGTGTGGCCGGTGAATTCTTCAAACTTATTTACCCCATAGGATAGGATGTCTAAGACTGTTATATCTAGTTCTTTGGCCCTTGCTCTAAGATATTGGGTCAATTCTTTGTTAGCTATAGTTTGGACAATTATCGAATAGGATGGAAGGTCGGCTAGGATTTCCTCTATTTCCTCTGTATCGACTATATCTGAGAATCTTCTCACGGTTGTTTTTAGGTCTGGGAATTGACTTGTTACTGATTTCATATAGTTTATTGCGGTTTCTCCGGTGGAGTCACTTATTATCACAATCGTTAAAACATCGTCCATCAAATCCTCCTATCTTACTATTTGTGATATATCAAATATCCTAGCTATCCTCTTTTGTACTTGATTTAGCATAGCTAATCTGTTGTTTTTGATCTCTTCATTTTCATCATTTATCATGGTTTTGTCTAGGTATTCATTGCCGACTAGGGCTGTGGCTTGAATATTTTCTAGCTCTTTTTTGTAGTCAGCTGCATTTACTAGGGCTATCTCATCGATATTTGATATGGTTTCGTAAAAAGATCTTTCTAGGTCTGTTTGTAGTAGGTCTGCCTTTACTAGGTCAGCTCCTGTATCTTTGGCTAGGTTGTTTATCCTGATTAGGTAGGATAGGCCGTCTTCATTTTCATCTATGAAGGCTGTGACTGCTTTTACCTTTTCACTCATCCTTAGGATGTTGGTATTATTTGTATCTACTACTGCATTTACTATATCATACCTATAGCCATCATCTAAAAGTTTGTTTTTGAGCCTGTCTTTTATGAAGGCTAGAGTTTTATCTAGAGTTGTGTCATAGTCAAAGGCTAGGGCATTTACTTCTGTGTAAACTAAGAGGGCTTCTGAAATTAGCTTTCTTAGGTCTACGTCAATGCCATTTGCAAGGATTATATTTATGATTCCAAGCGCTGCCCTTCTTAGGCCGAATGGGTCTTTTGAGCCTGTGACGTATTTTTCTATGGCATAAAGGCCTACTATAGAGTCCATCTTATCTGCTATTGAAAGAAGAATTCCTGTTACTGATTTTGGTAGGTCACTTCCTGCTCCCTTTGGCAGATATTGCTCTTTGATTGCTTCTGCTACTCTTTGGTTTTCACCTGAGTTTTGGGCATAGATTGCACCCATGGTTCCTTGAAGCTCGGTAAATTCTACTACCATTTTTGTGACTAGGTCTGCCTTTGAAAGCTTAGCTGCTCTTTTTGCATCTTCTATGATGTCATCACCTAGGCCTAGTTCTTTTTGGTATCTTTCGGATAAATCTACTAGTCTAGCTGTTTTTTGGGCCATGGTGCCAAGGCCTTCGAAAAATACTAGCTTATCTAGCTCTGGCAAATAAGATTCAAGTGGCTTTGATGCGTCTATGTCGTAGAAGAATTTGGCATCTTCTAGCCTTGCCACTAGGACCTTTTTATTGCCTGCTATTACATTTTCACTCTTGTAGTCATCACCATTTCTTACTAGGAGGAAATATGGAAGGAGCTTGTTTTTGTCATCTAAGATTGGGAAATATCTTTGGTGGTCCTTCATTGGTGTTGTGATTACTTCATTTGGTAGACTTAGGTAGCTTTGGTCTATATCGCCTACTAGGACTGTTGGGTATTCGACAATATTTACTACCTCATCTAGGAGGTCTTCATCTTTCATGTAGGTCCCGCCTACTTGGCCTGCTAGGGAATTGAGGCCTCTTTGGATGATGTCTTGTCTGTCCTTACCCCTTAGGATTACGTAATTATCCTTAAGTTGTTTTTCATAAGTATCGATTGATTCTATTTCTATATGGTCAGACCCTAAAGACCTGTGGCCTTTGGTGATATTTCCTACTTCTATGCCATCTGCATCGAAAGATAAAACTTTATCATCTAATAGGGAAACAAACCATCTGATTGGTCTAGCCCATCTGATGGATTTGCCGCCCCATCTCATTGACCTTGGGAAGGAGATGGATTTGACTAGTTCAAAGACTTCTTCTTTTAGGACTTCTTCTAGGCTTTTGCCTTCTTCTTTCTTTTCTACAAAGATATAGTCTTCGCCCTTTACTTCTCTTATAATCACATCATCAAGGCTTGCCCCTTGGCCTCTTAAGAATCCTTCTAGGGCCTTTGTTGCTGTGCCATTTTGATCATAGGCTATCTTTACACTTGGTCCTCTTACAGATTTAATTTCTTCTTTTTGGCTTTCTTCTACATTTACGAGTTTGATCATAAATCTTCTTGGTGTGGATTCAATTTCAATGGCCTCATAAGAAAATTTATTTTCTTCTAGAAGCTTTGTGAATTTTTCCCTTAGCTGGGTCTTGGTATTTTTGACATAAGCTGAAGGTATTTCTTCTACACCAATTTCTAATAGGTAATTATGCATCTTTTTCCTTTCTTAAGAGTGGGAAGCCTTCTTCTTCTCTTTTTTCTATATATTTTTCTGCTACTAGGCTTGAAATATCCCTTACTCTTTTGATATAGTGATTTCTTTCTGAAACAGATATAGCACCCTTTGCATCAAGTGTGTTGAAGGTGTGGCTTGATTTTAAGACATTGTCGTAGGCTGGATATACAAGTCCTGCTTCTATTAGTCTTCCTGCTTCTTTTTCGTAGATATTAAATAAGGTCTCTAGGGTTTCATTATCTGCATCTTCGAATGAATATTTGGAGTTTTCGTATTCTGGTGTCTTGAAGATGTCTCCGTAAGTCAAGTTTTCTGACCATTTGATGTCATAGACATTGTCCACATCTTGGAGGTACATGCAGATTCTTTCAAGTCCTATGGTTATTTCCCCACTTTCTAGGGTGCAGTTGATGCCGCCTACTTGTTGGAAATAGGTAAATTGGGTGATTTCCATCCCATCTAGCCATACTTCCCAACCTAGGCCCCAAGCACCGAGGGTTGGAGATTCCCAGTTGTCTTCTACAAATCTTATGTCGTGGGCCTTTGGATCTATTCCAATGGCTTCTAGGCAATTTAGGTATAAATCTTGGATATTGGCTGGGGTTGGTTTAAGTAATATTTGCATTTGGTGGTGTTGGTAAAGTCTGTTTGGGTTTTGGCCGTACCTACCATCTGCTGGTCTTCTAGAAGGCTCTACATAGCATACCTTCCATGGTTCTGGTCCTAGAGCTCTAAGAAAGGTGTGAGGGTTCATGGTACCTGCACCCTTTTCTATATCGTATGGAATCATTACTGAGCAGCCTTGCTCTTTCCAATACTCCTCTAGTTTTAAAATTAAATCTTCAAAGTACATTTATATTCCTTTCGAGTGTCTTAAGGACCCATTTGACGGATGGAAAATATCCTAAGTCTAGGTTCTTAAGAGTGTAGTCTATTATTATTTTGCCGATTTTTTCGTAATTTTCCACTAATTTTATATTTTTTAATTCTTTTGACTCTGTGTAAAGGAGTTTATTAAAATATTTGTATTCTTCAAGAGTCAAATATACGCTATCTTTTGCCTTTTTCTTGCAAGTCTCGCATATGAGCGAGGACTCTCTTGGTGAAAAATAAAGGCCGTGGCCTCTTATATCTTTACCGCAAATCCCACAAGTTTTAAAGTTGGGCTTAAAACCTGAAAAGGATGCGTATTTGAGGTAAAAGGCCAAGAATATATTTATAAAATTAGAATCAGCCTCTTCAAAGGCCATAAAGCTATTTAATAGAAGTTTGTAAACTGTTTCTATCTGGATAGCGTCGATTGTCCTTAAAAGCAGATCGGCTATGGCTGATTTGTATAAAATTATATCGAAATTTTTGCTTGACTTGGGGAAGGCTTCTACGATCACGCCCTCCCTTAGGCCGTAAAAATCTTTTTTGCTCTTGTAAAGGTCGTAGTGGGCTAGGATGAAGCGATTAGTAAGACCTAGGTTTTTGGAGTTTTTCTTAAGGACTGACTGGCAATTGATTGAAATCCTGCCCAAGTCCTTGGTGAAGAGTTCGATAATTTTAGAGGACTCCTTGTATTTAAACTCCCTTAGGACAATGCCTTCTATATCCTTTAGGTCACTTGTAGCCAAAGCGGTCTACCAACTTTTCTTTCTTTCTCCAGTCCTTTTCAACCTTGACCCAAAGCTGGAGATTGACCTTGCTTGCCAAAAAGTTCTCGATTTCTTTTCTGGCATCGATGCCGATTTGCTTGATCATCTGGCCATTTTTGCCAATTACTATCTGCTTGTGGGAATTTTTCTCGATAATGATTGAAGCCCTGATGTCGATGATGTCCTTATCTTCTCTTTCCTTAAAGTCATCAATCCTTACAGCTATGCCGTGTGGGACTTCTTCTGATAAAAGCCTTAGGGCCTTTTCTCTGATTATCTCGCTTACTACAAATCTTTCGGTCTTATCAGTAATCATTTCCCTGTCGTAGTAGGCTGGGCCTTCCCTTAGGTAGCTTTTGACTAGGGAAATATACTTGTCGATGTTTTTATCATCAAGGGCTGATATTGGCAAAATTGCATCGAAAATACCCTCCTCATCATAGAGGTCTTCTAGGTCAAAAAGCTCATCTTCTGTAAGTAAGTCAATCTTATTTATAAGTAAAATTATTGGCACTCTCACATTCTTAAGCTCGTCAATTATCATCCTATCAAGATTGCCAATCTCTTTTGAATCATCCACGACAAAGGTCACAAGGTCTGACTCGTTTAAGCTTTCCTTAGAAAAGCTAAGGAGCCTTTCCTGAAGGATATTTCTTGGCTTTTGGATACCTGGTGTGTCTATGAAAATTATCTGAGACTCATCGTCGTTGTATATTATATTTATCTTATCTCTGGTGGTTTGGGGCTTGTTGGAAATGATTGAGATTTTCTCCCTCAAAATCTTTTCCATGAGGGTAGACTTGCCCACATTGGCCCTGCCTACCACCGATACAAAGCCTGATTTCATTCTAAATCCTCCTTGCTGAAGCTATATGGCAAGAGCTCATCGATTGTATAGGTCTTATATGAGTTCTCATCCTTTGCAATTATTATCTTTGTGTCCTTATCGGCAAATTCTCTTATAAATTGCCTGCATACCCCGCAAGGATATGTATATTCGCTATCGCCATTTATGATTATGGTATCTATCTCCCTCTCGCCCGCACTGATGGCCCCTGCTAGGGCTGATCTTTCTGCGCAAAGGGTTGGCGAATAGGCTGCATTTTCTATATTTATGCCCTCATAGATCTTGCCAGATTTCATCTTGACTGTGGCTGCCACCCTAAAGTGTGAATAGGGCGTGTAGGCCTTTTCTTTGAGGGCTATGGTTCTTTTTATTAAATCTTTTATCTCTGTCATGAAAATATCCCAAATATGGCCATGGCCATGGATATACCAAGGATGGCTCCTCTTATTATCTCTTTTGTAGAATGGATGTCTGCCTCATAGCGGCTTTCTGCAACTATTAGAGCCATGCCGCCCAGGATCAACCTTACAAGGGGCTCGTCAATTAGAAAGACTCCCATGGTTGCAAGGGCAAAGGCTACTGATGTGTGGCCTGACACGAAACCGCCCTTCATAGCTGTTCCGTGGCCTTCGTAGAAGACCCCCTTCAAAAATACCGTCAAAATAATTACTAATGAAATGGTAATTAGGGCAAGGTGGGAAGGACGTCTAGCAATCCTTAGGATTACTGAATCGTAGAAAGTTAAGAACTTATCAAAAAATATAAGATAGGCCACAAAAAGGGCATTGATGGCTGCAACAAAGGTAGCTGCAGCAGATACATCCTTGGCCGCCTTGGCAAGCTTGGAATACTTACCCCCGCTTGCTAGATCTACTGCATTTTCAAGAGCTGTATTCATAAGCTCTAGGGAAATTACAAAGACCACGGCAAAGACTAAAAACATCATCTCAATCCTTGATAGGCTGAAAAATAAGGATGCCACCAAGACCAGAATGCTGGCTAGGAAGTGAAATTTCATGTTCTTTTCGTGGTTTATGGCATAGACTAGGCCCTCGTAGGCATAGTCAAAGCCCTTTAAAAACTTTTGCCCGTGGCTTAGTTTTAAAGGCTCATAGTCCTCGCCTGCTACTTCTGGCTCATCTTCCCTTAGCTCTTCTAAGATTTCCTTTTTTAAATTTTCTTTGAGTTTGTCGTAATTATTATCCATTATATCTATTTAAAGACTCCTAGATTTTTCATAATCTCTTTTTCCTTGCCACGCATGATGGCCTTTTCATCCTCTTCCATGTGGTCATAACCTAGAAGATGGAGGGTTGAGTGGCAGATGAGATAGGAAAGCTCACGGTCTAGGCTGTGGCCATATTCATCTGCCTGGGCCTTTGCTATATCAAGGCAAATTACTATATCACCAAGGATAAGGTCCACATCCTCTTCTCCAGGGAAAATTTCATCATCCATAGGAAAGGATAGGACATCTGTAGGCCTATCTACTCCCCTGTAGTCCCTATTTAGGGCATGGATCTCATCCTTATCTACAAGTGTAAGTGAGACTTCAACATGGCTTGTAAAATCCTCCACCCTTAGGACTTCTTCAATGGTTTTATAAGCCATAGCCTCGATTTGGTCAAGGTCTAGGTCCTCTTTGCTATTGTTGCTTATTAGGAGATTCATCGTTTTGCCTTCTTTTTTCTTCCCTTATTTTATCTTCTTTTTCGTAGGCATCAATTATCCTTTGGACAAGTGGGTGTCTGACTACGTCAATTGAAGTGAAGTTCATAAATTCAATGCCTTTTACATCTCTTAAAATGTGGCTTGCTGAAACAAGACCTGACTTTCTGCCCTTGCCCAGGTCTATCTGGGTCCTATCTCCTGTGATTATAGCCTTTGACCCATAACCAAGACGGGTTAGAAACATCTTCATTTGCTCATAGGTTGTATTTTGGGCCTCATCTAGGATAACAAAGGAATTATCAAGGGTACGCCCCCTCATGTAGGCAAGGGGTGCTATCTCTATAATTCCCTTTTCAACAAGGGTTTGGTAGGCATCAAAACCTAGGATTTCAAAGAGGGCATCGTAAAGGGGTCTTAGGTAAGGGTCTACCTTATCTTGCAAATCTCCTGGCAAGAAACCTAGGCTTTCTCCTGCTTCTACTGCCGGACGGGTGAGGATTATCCTATTTATCTCGTTATTTTTAAAGGCACGGACAGCCATGGCCACTGCTAGGTAGGTCTTACCTGTACCTGCCGGCCCAATACCAAAGACGATATCATTTTCCAAAATCTTTGCTACATAAGCCTTTTGGCCCAGGGTCTTTGGCTTGATTGGTTTGCCGGCTGAGGTTGTGACAATGACTTCATTTAGAAGTCCCTTAACCACATCCTTATTTTCCCTTTCCAGCATATCTGCATCGTATTTTATTTTTTGAAAATCAAGGTCCCCGCTTCTTTTAATCTCTTCTAAAAGCTGGATAATTAATTTGCTAGCAAGGCCCACATTGGCCTCATCTCCTGAGATTTCTAGGTCATTGTCCTTAAGCTTTAACTTCACAGAGAACCTGTCTTCTATATATTTTCTGTTACTATCAAAATTACCAAAGAGACTCATCAGTCTCTCTGGCACTTCAATTCCTATATATTCTTTTATATTAACACATCCTTATCTTCTTTTGGAAACTGGCTTTGCTAGGATTTCTGCCATGATGACTGCATCCCTAAGCCTTTTTCTCTTTTTAGATCTTTTTATATCGTCTATTTTTTTGTCAGTCACTTCTTTTATTTCAGCTTCTTTTAATCTTGCACGAGCCTTAGAATCTCCCTCTTCTTTTGGGGCAGATTTTTTCTTAAGATCAGCCGCATGCTTTGTGGCAAGGTCTGCCTTTAGCTTTCTTTGAGCTTCTATGTTTGGTTTTTGGCTGGCTAAATCTGCCGGATTTCCCAAGTCATTTAGGAAGTCCACGAAGGAATCCAGGCCCTTTTCTGCAAGAGTCTTATTTTTAGTCTTTTTGCTTTCAGCCTCAATTTCTGCTGCCAATTGGTCAAGAAAATTCATAAATGAATTTCGCTTAGACATCTAAATCCTCACTAGAATCTGAAATTGACTGACGCATTTTTGTATCTGCTTTAACATTTTGGAGGTTGTAATAATCCATCACTCCAAGATTGCCTTCTTTGAAGGCTTGGGCTATGGCAAGTGGGATTTCACTTTCAGCCTCTACTACCTTGGCCCTATTTTCTTGCTCTAGGGCAATAGCTTGGGCACGACGCTCTTCAGCCTTGGCTTGGGCGATGTTTTTATCTGCCTCAGCCTGGTCTCTTTGTAGCTCTGCACCGACATTTCGTCCTACATCCACATCTGCTATATCAATTGATAGGATTTCAAAGGCTGTACCTGAGTCAAGGCCCTTGTTTAGAACGGTTTGAGAAATATTGTCCGGATTTTCTAGAACTGCTGCGTGGGAATCTGATGAACCTACTGTTGTTACAATACCTTCACCAACTCTGGCAATGATTGTCTCTTCACCAGCACCACCGACAAGTCTTTCGATATTAGCTCTTACAGTAACCTTGGCAATTACCTTCACCTCTATACCATTTTTAGCAACTGCTGCTATAACTGGTGTATTGATAACCTTAGGGGTAACTGACACTTGGACTGCCTCAAAAACATTACGACCAGCTAGGTCAATAGCTGCTGCTTGCTCAAAAGAAAGGTCTATATTGGCTCTTTCTGCTGCAATTAGGGCATCGACTACTTGGTTGATATTACCACCAGCTAGGTAGTGGCTTTCTAGGTCATTGGTTGAAATTGGAATACCTGCTTGGTAAGATTTGATCATTGCAGCTACAATTTTTGATGGAGAAAGTCTCCTAAATCTCATAGCTACAAGGCTTGCCATAGATATCTTAAGGCCTGAAAACCTCGCAGTTATCCAAAGTCCAACTGGTACCATTGTAAAAAATACTATAACTAATACAAAGATTAGTCCTAAAATTAAATATTCCATTATATCTCCTTTACTCTTATGTGGCCATCTTTGATATCAACAACTGACACCATTTTCCCCTTTTCTATAAATTCTGCCCTGGCCGTGGCATCATATATTTCGCCGCCAATCTCAACCCTGCCTGCTGGCCTAAGGATTGTCTTAGTAATCCCTACGCTTCCAACAAGATAAGCATATTCTACCTTCTTGCCAGTGTAAGGTGATTTTGGCTTTGTTTCTAGGATTGACTTTTCAAAAAGTTCTGCCTTAAAACCGAGTTTTACAAAGATAGCGACAGTAGCAAGAATTGCAAGGCCTGTAGTAAGGACTACAAAAAGGCCCATCCTAGGATCTATAAAAGAATCCATCACCGAATAAATAGTAAGGGCAAGGCCTGCCACTCCAATAAGGCCAAAGCTTGGAATAAAAAGCTCCAGGCTTAAAAGACTTATTCCAGCTATAAAGGTTATTAAAGTCACATTGTCAGCTATATTGTAAAAGGATGCTGCTATATAAAAATAGGCAAATAAACCTAAAGCAATACCAGCAAAGAGCAATTTCTTTTGGGTAAAAAGCACACAAATCATAGAAATAACTGCCAATATAAAGGCAAAAGCTATGACTAGGTCGTTTCCAAGCATAAATACCTCCTCGTACAAAATTTAAAATGAGAAAGAGCATTTGAAAATCAATCCCAAACCCACTTTAAAATATTATCTTCCTTATAATTATTATCTAGTAAATGGGGCAAAAAATCAACATAAGGACAAGCTAACAAAAGAGAAAAACACTTTTCAAAATCCTTTTCAAAATCCCCAAGAAAAAAGGAGCCTAGGGCCCCCTTTATTATCTGTGTTTTCTTTTCCTAGTAAAAATCGAATCAGCCGAATAATTTAGGATATGTTTCTTATAGACTTTTGAAGCTAGGATATAAGTAATATATAGGCTTAGGGCCAAAATTATTAGAGAAAGGCCGCCTTCAATTATTCCAGCACTTCCCTTAATTAACCTTAAAGGCATGAAAAATACAGAAATATATGGGATAAATGATGCGATTTTTACAAATAAATTTACAGGTCTATTCATAAAAATCATGGCGACCATAAAGGTCCCTACAATTGTAACCATAAGCGGAGTTGCAACCTTTGAAGCATCTTCTTGCTTGCTGGCAAGAGAGCCCAGCATGGCAGCTATTATCATGTAGGCCAAGAGCGAGAGGATGATAAAGATGAAAATCTCCCCTATGATCATAAGGCTTGTCTTATCCAGGCTAAAATCAATTTTTATAAAGTCTAAAAGGCCCTTGGATTTGATTATAAAATAAGCGACTACTCCAAAAATTATATATAAAATCGAATGGACTATTATGGCTAGGAAGTTACCTAATATTTTTCCAGCAAAATAATCCTTGGCAGATACTGACGAGAAGATAAACTCAATCATCTTTGACCCTTTTTCTGTGGCTATATCGACGACTAAGATATTTGAATACATGATTAGCATAAAATACATGAACATCAAAAGGATGAAGTAGGAGGCATAGATCATAAGGCTCTTGCCATTATCAATTTGATTGATTTTTATATCTGCCTTGGTCGAAAAAATCCCAATTTGCTCTTCATTTAAACCTGCATGTTTGATATTAATGACATTTTGAAGCTCATTTGCAAGAAGAGGTAATTTTGAAAGTGCCTTGCTATCCATGGTTTTAGTCTCAATAATAAGTTTTATCTGGCCATTTTCTTCAGAAATCTCCCCGTAAGACTCAATTTTCTCTGCCTTTAAAGTATTTTCCGCTTCATCTTTTGAAACTAACTTATATTCATTTTCCATTTCCTTTAGGTAAGGCTTTATAGTTTCATCTGCTACTAGGTAATACTTAGTAGTAGAATCTGCCTTTTCTGATTTTGTAAGGAAATAATTAATACCCATAGGCACTAGCATTACAAGGATTGGTATAAAAACCATGGACCAAAAGGCAGGCGATTTGATTTGTTTTTTGAAGGAATCAAGGGCAACTATTAACTTTCTATTCATTTTCTTCCACCTTTCTGGCAAAAATTTCATTTAGGCTTGGTGGCTCTTGGCTAAACATCTCAAGGTAGCCGAGTTTTCCTACAAGTTTTTCAAAAATTTCCCTGCCATTTTTTTCATCTTCAAGTCTGATAGTCCAGAAATTCCCTTCTCTTTTTAGGTCATAAGCTGGGAAAAGCTCTGATAAATCTGCATCAGTCCTAACTTTCACCAGGTCTTTTTCATAGGAATTTCTAATCTCATCTGGTGATCCATTTAGGACAATTTTTCCATTTCTCAGCATGATTAGCCTATCGCATAGGTATTCGATATTTTCCATGTTATGGGATGAAAAAATTATGGTTGTACCTTCTTCGTTGATTTCCTTGATTATCCCCATCAAAAGATTGGCATTGTAAGGGTCAAGGCCTGAGAATGGTTCGTCTAAGATTAAAAATTCTGGCTTATAGATTAGGCTTGCCAGAAGCTGGACCTTTTGCTGGTTGCCCTTTGATAGGGACTTTATTTTATCATCCAGACTTCCCTTGATTTCAAAACGATCAAAGTAGCTTTTTAAGGTCTTTTCATCAAGATTTCTCATTTGGTTGAGCCTAGCAAAAAACTTCACCTCTTCCCTGATGGTTTTCTTTGGTGAAAGCGAACGCTCTTCTGGAAGAAAGCCAATTTTTTCTAGGGGCACGTCTGCCATTGGCTCTCCTTCGTAAAGAATTTCTCCGTCAAAATGGTCGTAGAAATTCATCATGGAGCGAAAAAGTGTAGATTTTCCTGCCCCATTTTGGCCGATGACTCCGAAAAGTTCGCCTCTTTTGACTTCAAAGGACACGTCATCAAGAGCCTTAAGGTCCCCAAAATTTTTAGACAAGTTTTTTATTTCAATCATTTTTCTCTCCTGCAAAACCATTAGTTAATACACCAATCAAGCTTGGTATTAGAACAATTAGGGCTATTATTGGGCTTATGTCTTCATAAAGAGCTGATGCGAAGAGAATTATTATCAAAACTAATTGGCAAATAAGCATTCTCTTATAGGCTAGGTAGCCCTTTTTGTAGTATTTGACCTTATCTCTCTCGTCAGATTCAGCCATGAACTTGCTTTCAAAAAAGAAATCAAAGACCTCAGTCTTTCTTTCTGGCTCAATTTTTTTGACAAGTTTATAAGTAAGGAAAGATAAGATGGAATTTATAGCTGTAAAAACTAGCAAAATCCCTAATACAAGCAAGGTACTTTTTACAAAGTCTGGGCTTGTTTTCATCTTGTTATAGATAATTATAACAAGGGATATGAGGGTAAATAAGCCTGCGTCTCTCATCGCATTGGCGTAGTCTATATACTTTGTTTCAATAAAATCATCTTGCCTTAAGCCCTTTTCAACTTCTTTTTTCCCTCTCAAGTAGAAATAAAGGCCAAAGCCAGCAAATATACTGCACATTCCTATAATCAAGGCCAAGATATGGTCGCTTAGAAAGCTATTAAGAACCTCGACAAGGCCTCCTACATTTAATTTGTTAAAAATAAAACCTGCTCCAAAACCTACTATCAATCCAAATCCAGCCATGGCTAGAAAGCTAGATAAAAAAGTTTTCTTATTATTTTTCATCACTGTCCTCCAATCTAAAAATCTCATTAATATCCACATCTAGGACCTGGGCTATGGTTAGGGCCACGGTCACTGATGGGTTGTAATCTCCTCTTTCTATTAGGCTTATGGTTTGGCGGCTGACTCCTACAAGCCCTCCAAGCTCTGCTTGGTTTAAGCCAGCATTTTTTCTAAAGTCAGCTAAATTATTTACTAAGTCCATATGCCCTCCTTTCCCAAATAATTGACAACTATTCTTGTCATTATTATATATCTGACAACTTTATTTGTCAAATATATTTTGTTTTCGCTTATATTTATTATTTAAGTAAGGGTATAATAGTAAAAATACCTAAAAAGAGGTGAGAACTTTGATTTTTTTAAAGCAAGACGAAAACATGTACAAACTCCTTGTAGCTCTGTTTTATAAGGATGGAACATGGGTAAGGATGGATGATCTTGCAGATGAATTAGACCTTAGTAAAAAGACTATCCACAATTATATAGGCTCTCTTGAGAAGTTATTTAAAGACTATGCCAAATTTGAAATGACTTCAAACCTTGTCAAGGCAGACTTTATCCTTGATATTGGGCTAAAAACTATCAAGAAAATTTTTATCAAAAACTCCCTAATCAGCCAAATTTTAACAAACACTTTTTTGGGGAAGGTAGATAACAAGAAGGATTTGGCCCTTAGGCTTAATACCAGCGATTCTTCTATTTTTAGAAATATATCCTATCTTAACGAGGCCATAAAAGAAATTTATAATATTGAATTTTCCTATGCAGACCTTGACTTTGTGGGTGATGAGTATGATATAGAAAAGTTTTACCTAAATCTTTTCATCAATACACAACTTAGCCCTTTAGATTGGCCTTTTGAGGGTCTTGTCGATGAGAAGGATGTGACTACTATTGCAGAAAGCATTGGCAAATCTATCTACATGGAAATTATTTTTGGCCAATATTCTTATATCAAGACAGTCCTTGCCATTTCAATTATAAGGTATAGGAGGGGCTTTAAATTTAAACTTGGCGATATTGACCAAGACATGCTTAGTTTTGTCAAAAAATGTCTGTCAAATATCGAAGTTGCCAGGGCTACTAGAAGGCTTTTACCTAATGAAAATGGCGATATGACCATGGTTTTATACCAGATTTTGGCATTTTTTATAAACCATGAATACACCCCATATTTTAAGAGCCTTGATGAGGTTTTTGAACTTGTTCCAATCTATAAGGACTATTACGACTATCTTTATGATAAATCTATAAAACTCTGTGATAAGTATGGGATTGATAAGACAAATCTTGAAAATGCCTACAAAGAAATTTTTTCTTACTTTTATGTAAGGCTATTTAACGTAGAGCAGGCAGACTTTTTTGTTGCAAAAAGCCAGCACTTGCTTGATTATATCAGGTTTATCAACATAGATTTCTACAAGGATATCTATGCCATGATGGATGGGCTTTTGGATAAACATCCTAAGCTTAGGGATAGATACTCGACAGAAGCTATGGTTTATGCGATTTATTCAACCTGGCCAGGACTTTTGGGTCATATGATTGATAGCATCAAACAAATTAAGGCTATTATCATATCAAATTACGATAGGTATCATTCAAGACTTATACAGGATTTTATAAATTCTACAGCATCTACTATCTTAAGCGTAGATATTTATACCAAGCCAAGACTTGATATAAATTGGCTTAGACAATCAGAGTATGATGTTATCATAACTGACTTCCTACTTGAGGCAGACCTAGCTGATAAAATCTTGCTAAACCTTGAAAACTTACCAAGAGTCCACAGGTCCTTTAAGATTTTAGACCAAATCCTAGGCAAGAAATTTATGGAAATCAAGGCAGAAAACCCAGAATTTTTTGATGATACAAAGCCACTTTGAAATAACTTTAAGCTATAAAAGCCCCCAACTATTTTTGTCTGGAGGCTTTTCTTTTATGAATTTTTTGTGTATAATAATGGAAATATTGTATAAAAGGAGATGATCAAATGTTAGCTGTTATAATAAATACCCTGGCAGTTTTTGTCGGGGGTATGCTTGGGGCCGGCCTTTCAAATAGGCTTGCTCACAAGTACCAAGAAGCCATTATGAAGTTTTTACCTATTGCCATTCTTGTATTAGGTATCGATTCTGCTCTTAAGGGTGATATTATGATTATGATCATCTCCATAGTGGGCGGGGTCCTTGTAGGAGAATATCTAGATATTGAAGGGGGCCTTGATAAGTTTGCGGGCTTTCTCAAAAAGAAGTTTATAAAAAATTCTGAAAGTGACTTTTCCACTGGTTTTATTTCAGGGATTTTGCTTTTTTGTGTTGGCTCTATGGGGATTCTTGGATCAATTGATGCAGGTGTTAAGGGTGATTATTCAATTCTTCTAACAAAGGCTGTCCTTGACGGGCTTTCAGCCCTTTTTCTTGCGGCAAGCCTTGGCAGGGGCATAGCTTTTGCAAGCCTTGCAGTCTTTATCTATGAAGGAGCTATTTGCCTTTTGGCAGGTCTTCTCTCACCACTTTTTACAGACTTTGTCCTTGCAAATATTTCAGGTGTCGGCGGCCTTACCATCATTGCCATAGGCCTATCCATGCTTGATATAGTCGACTTTAGGATAGCCAACGCCCTACCAGCCCTTGCCTTTCCTCTTATAATTGGTCTAATAATGTCCTTGATTTAAAAAAATCCTCCAAGCGGAGGATTTTTCTATGCTCTATAGAGTATATAGGTATCTAATTTTTCAAAGCCATTTGCAAGAGCCACTTCTAGTTCTAAGACTTTTTCGACTTCTAGAAAATATTTAAGATCTCCAATTTTTCCAAATTCATCTATTAGGGAATTTGTCATTACTTTGATTAGGCTATCACAAGTTTTTTTATTAGGGTCTTTCATAAAGAGTCCAAAAATTTCTCCCTTACAAGGATTTTTACCGTAGATTTTTACTAAGAGGCTGGCTGTGATCTCTCCCTTATCCTTTTTGACAAAGACCCTAAATCTGTCAAAGTCCCTATATAGATTGATACTTGAATAATACATATCTTTTGCAAAATAATCGTGAAAATCCTTGTAGGATGGGAAGTCTTCCTTGGCTAGGATTTCGATATTTTCTGTAAGATCAGAAGATTTTTCTAGATTTTTAGCCTCTAGGACATGGGAGTGTTCTACAATTTTTGCTTTTTCTGTAAAAGATTTTGCCTGATTTATCCAAGATTTTTCCCCAAGACCTATATTTATAGGATAGGCCTTGTGGTCTTTTTTTATTCTTTCCAAAAGGCCTTCTAAGACCTCTGGGTCCTTATTTTTTATGATAAGAAGGGTGGTTTGGATATATTTTTCATCTTCATCCCAAAAATAGGTAACAAGGCCCTCTATTTCCTCATTTTCTATGGCTAAAAGCGTGGTGGTTGCCATAAATTCTATGGAATATTCTAGCTCTCTGTAAAGGTCGCTAATGGATGAAAATTTTGGATAGGATGCCTGATCTTGCTCCTTTATGGCAAGGTCTAAAAGAGGCCTTACTTTTGCAAGGTCAGGCCTTTCTAGTTTTCTTATTTGCATTAAAATCTTCCCTTAAGTTTGAGGGCTTTTTCTATCCTTGTTAGGCTTAGGATGAAGGCTGCTTGTCTGAAGGTAACCTTGTATTTATCAGCTGTTGCAAAGACTTCTTCTATGGCTTTTGCCATGTCTTTTTCTTGTTTGGCCCTTACTTCTTCTTCTGTTAGGTAGGATCCTGTGATATTTTGTACCCATTCGTAGTGGCTGACTAAAACTCCGCCAGAATTGGCTAGGATATCAGGAATCAGTGGGATATTTTTCTCATTTAGGATTTTCTCCCCTGCTTCAGTGACAGGACCGTTGGCTGCTTCTACAATTAGCTTTGCCTTGATTGAGTCTGCATTGACATCGCTGATTACATTTTCTAGGGCTGCAGGAATTAAGATGTCACAATCTAGGGCGAAAAATTCTTCTGTGCTGATTTTTTCTGCCTCTATATTAAGCTCTGATCCTGTCTTATCCTTAGCTTTCTGGATTTTTTCTATATCAAGGCCCTCCTTATCATAGATGCCGTAGGCTCCATCTGGATGCTCATGGTCTTTGGAGTTTAGGGCGATAAGCTTTGCCCCATCCTCTACTAGGTATTTGGCAGCAAAAGAACCAACATTTCCAAAACCTTGAAGGGCGACTGTTGCGCCTTCTAGGCTCTTTCCAATTTTTTCGTAGTATTTTTTGATTGTTAAATAGACACCAAATCCTGTCGCTTCACTTCTTCCAAGGGAACCTCCCATATCAACTGACTTGCCTGTGAAGGTTGCTATATCTTGGCGACCACCATTTAGGGCTATATATTCATCTGTAAAATATCCCATAATCTTGGCATTAGTATTTACATCTGGGGCTGGGATGTCAATTCTTGGTCCTAAATAATTATTCATTGCCCTGACAAAGCCACGGGATAGGCTTTCAAGCTCTCTTTCAGAAAGCTTGTTAGGATCTACGATGATTCCTCCCTTGCCACCTCCTAGTGGGAGGCCAAGGAGGGCCACCTTTAGGCTCATTAAGGTGGATAGGACTTTGACTTCTTCGTAGGTCACAGATTGGTGAAATCTGACCCCGCCCTTGGCTGGACCTAGGGCTGTAGAATGGGCAGATCTAAAGGCTCTAAAGGTCTTAGTTGTGCCATCATCCATCTTTACTGGTATATTCGCTTCTATGATTCTTTCAGGTTCTTTAATTATCTCATAAAATGATTCAGATAGGCCTGCTATCTCACAAACTTTTTTAAGCTTGTCTTGTAGGTCTAGAAATTGTTCTTTAGCGTTTGACATATTTGCCTTCTTTCTTTCATAAAAATTAACATTTATCTTTATTATACAAGCAAATTAAAATTTTTCTCAAAAAAATCACCCTAATTTCTTAGGATGATTTATAATTTATTTTGCTTTAATCTTATCCCTAGCGGCAGACATCATTAGCTTGACCCTATTTACTTGGTTTACTTCTGATGCACCTGGGTCGTAGTCTATGGCTACGATGTTAGCCTCTGGATAGCTTTCTCTTATCTTTTTCATGACTCCCTTGCCGGTGATATGGTTTGGAAGACAGCCAAAAGGCTGGATGCAGACGATATTTGGGGCACCCTGGTGGATTAGTTCTACCATCTCTCCTGCTAATAGCCAGCCTTCACCAGCTTGGTTACCAAGGGATGTGACTTCATTAGCTAGGTCTGCTATATCATCTATATAAAGCGGTTCTGTGAACCTTTGACTTTCCCTTAGGGCCTTTCTGATTGGCTTTCTATTTGCTTCTATTAGCTTGATTCCAAGCCTGCCCATCCTGGCTGTGGCAGCTGACTTGCCATATAAGTCACGCTTTAATTCTGTATTTTTCATGCAGTACATGAGAAAATCTGTTAAATCTGGCATGACTACCTCAGCGCCCTCTGCTTCTAGGACATCTTGGAGGTGGTTGTTGGCTTCTGGCAAGAATTTAACCAAGATTTCTCCAACTATACCTGCCTTTGGGATTTCCTTGTTGCAGACTGGAAGGTCTTCAAAATCTCTGACAATCTCTTGGATTACTTGCCTGTATCTCTTGGTTTTCATTGTGGCAATTTCTGAAGATAGCTTATTTATCCATGCTTCCTTAAGGTCATTTACAGAGCCTAGCTCGATTTCATAAGGCCTTGTGGCATTTGACACTCTATTTATGAGGTCTCCCAAAAGGATGGCCCTTATGGCTTGCTTAAGAAGTGGGATATTTTTAAATCTAACTAGGTCAAAGCCCTCATTGGTTTCTATGCCTTGGGCTGACAGGGCAATGACTGGTAGGTCTGGAAAGCCCGCATCCTTTAGTCCCTTTCTGATGTAGCCTACATAGTTGGATGCCCTACAAGCTCCTCCAGTTTGGGTCATGAGGAGGGCAAGCTTATCAGTGTCGTATTTGCCAGATTTTACAGCGTGGATTAGCTGACCTACTACTGTTATTGATGGGTAGCAGGAGTCGTTGTTTACATATTTTAGACCCGTATCTATGACATCTTCATCGATGGTGTCTAGAAATTCTATATTAAAGCCAAAGGCCTTAAAGGCATGCTCCATTATCCTGAAGTGCTCTCTTGCCATCTGTGGGGCAAGGATGGTGTAGCCTTCTAGTTTCATTTCCTTGGTAAATTCAGTGTTTTCGTAGGCAAAGTCACTTGGATTTGTCTTAAAACTTATTCCTTCTCTTTTCTTTTGGTCAAGGGCTTCTAAAAGAGATCTGAGTCTGATTTTTACCGCTCCTAGGTTTGAAATTTCATCGATTTTTAAAAGGGTATAAATCTTGCCGTGGGATTTTAAAAGCTCTTCTACCTGGTCAGTTGTGACTGCATCTAGGCCGCAACCAAAGGAATTGAGCTGAATTAGCTGGAAGTTGTCATTTTCTGCAACATATTTGCTGGCCCTATAAAGCCTTGCGTGATAGGACCACTGGTCAAGGACCCTGAGCTCTTTGGTCAAATCTTTCACATTGTAGGCTATGGCATCTTCTGAAAGGACTGGTATATCCATCGATTCGATTAGGTCTGCTATGCCGTGGTTGACTTCTGGATCTATGTGGTAAGGCCTACCTGCTAGGACTATGGCATTTAGGTCATGGGCCCTTACATGGTCAATTATTTCCTTGCCCTTTTTCCTGATTTGGTCATGGTAGGCTTGCTCAGCTTCCCAAGCCAGGCTTACGGCATTTTCTATTTCCTTTTTTCTTAGAATGTTTCCTTCGTGAGAATATCCTTCAAAGACTTCGACAAGCCTTTTTTTGATGATTTCCTCACTTTCAAAGGATAGGTAAGGATTTAGGAATTTGACCTCATTTAGCCTATCGACATTGTTATTAATTACATCAGGATAACCGCTTACTACCGGACAATTCATCTGGTTTTTGGCCGCATCAAATTGCTTATAAGCATAAAAAACACCTGGATAGAAGATTAGGTCTGGCTTCTTGTCGATTAAATCTTCCATGTGGCCGTGGACTAGCTTGGCTGGATAGCAGGCTGTCTCTGATGAAATGGTGGCTATGCCCTTTTCATAAATTTTCCTATCTGAGTCACTTGATAAGATAATATCAAAGCCCAGGCTATCAAAAAATTTGTGCCAGAAAGGATAATCTTCATAAATATTTAAAACACGAGGAATGCCGACCCTGCCAAAGCGGGCAGAATCTCCCAGGGTTTTTCTATCAAAGAGGAGCTTATACTTGTACTTGTACATATTTAGGTCATCTTTTTTCTTATCAAGCTTGATGCCTGCCCCTCTTTCGCACCTATTGCCTGTGATAAATCTCCTCCCATCGGCGAAGGTATTTATGACTAGGGCACAATTATTGGTACACCTGCCGCACCTGGCTGATTTTTGGCTGTAGGAGAAATTTTCAAGCACGCTTTGACCTGCCATCTGTGATGAGCCTGTAGACTTATCTTTGGCAATTAAGGCCATACCCATAGCCCCCATAAGGCCTGCAATTTCTGGCCTTGTTACATCTCTCTCAGAAATTTTCTCAAAGGCCCTTAGAATGGCATCCCCATAAAAGGTACCACCTTGGACCACTATATTTTTGCCAAGGCTCTTTGGGTCCCTAATCTTGATTACCTTTTGGATGGCGTTTTTTATTACTGAATAGCAAAGGCCTGCGGCTATATCTTCGACCTCAGAGCCTTCTTTTTGGGCCTGTTTGACCTTGGAATTCATAAAGACTGTACACCTAGAACCAAGGTCTGCCGGCTCCTTGCTCCTAATTGCCCTTTGCTGAAATTCTTTAACATCCATGGATACAGAGGCTGCAAAGGTTGATAAAAATGAGCCGCAGCCTGAAGAGCAGGCCTCATTTAGCTGGATGGAGTCGATTATCCCATCCCTTATGTGCATGGCCTTCATATCTTGGCCACCTATATCAAGGATAAAGTCTACATCAGGATCAAAAAACTTGGCCGCCCTATAGTGGGCAATGGTTTCTACCTCTCCATTGTCAATATGTAGGGCGTTTTTGATAAAATCTTCCCCATAGCCACAGATGCCAGATGAGGCTATATAGGCCTTTGGATTTTTCTTGGCAAGGCCTTCTTTAAGCATTGAAATTACAACCTCTAGTGGTCTTCCCAGATTCATCCTATAATCATCTAATAAGATCTCATTATCTTCAGAAAGCCAGACCATCTTGCTGGTAGTAGAGCCTGCATCAAGGCCTACATAGATTGGGCCCTGGTAAGTGGCAAGGTCCCTATATTTTACCTTGTCTGTCTTATGCCTTTTCTTAAATTCTTCATAGTCATCAAGGTTTTCAAAAAGAGCTTCAAGCCTTTTGGTCATCTCTAGATTTACTTCCTTGGCATTTTCAAGCCTTGTAAGCAAATCCTTAAGGGCCACTGGCTTTGAATTTTCACTAGATAAAATCGCAGCCCCCTTGGCTACGTAAACTTCTGCATCATCTGGTATATAGAAATTATTCTCATCCTCGCCTAGGGTTTCTACAAATCTTTCCCTAAGAGAAGATAGGAAATGAAGGGGCCCGCCCAAAAAGGTGACATTGCCCCTAATTGGCCTACCGCAGGCCAGGTTTGAAATTGTCTGGTTAACAACAGATTGGAAGACTGAAATTGCTATATCTTCCCTGCTGGCTCCCTGGTTCATCAAGGCCTGGATATCGGTCTTTGCAAAGACCCCACACCTAGATGCTATGGGATAAATCTTCTTGTAGGCTTTGGAAAGCTCATTTAATCCTTTCGCATCTGTATCAAGGAGGGCTGCCATCTGGTCGATAAAGGCCCCTGTTCCTCCAGCACAAATTGAATTCATCCTCTGCTCAACAGAGCCAGAAAGATAGGTAATCTTAGAATCCTCCCCACCAAGCTCAATCAAAACGTCAGTCTCTGGGATAAATTCCTTGATAGCACGAGTCTCTGCTATGACCTCCTGGACAAAAGCCACTCCCAAGATATCTTCTAAAAACATGCCGCCAGATCCAGTCACATTCATAGTTAGACTTAGGTTGCCAAACTTATGGTAAAGATCTGTAAGGACCTTCTTTACAGTCGCCCTCACATCTGATTTGTGGCGGATATATACTGAATAAATTGTATTAAAAAGCTCATCAGTGACCACTACCTTAACAGTAGTAGAACCAACATCAAGCCCCATATGTAAATTCATATTATTCCTTTCTAAATGAATAAAATACCTTCACGCTTATAAATTTTATTAGATAAGAAATTCCTAGTAAATTACTAGAGATTAATACATAAAAAATTTAATATTATTATACCCCTTATTTAAAAAATAAAAGGCAAATTTATTTTATAAATGGCTATTTTAACGATAATAGAAAAGAATCATCTCTTATAGGCTAGATTATAAGACTTAAGAGGCTTTTATAAATTATGGGTCCTTGTAAAATTTTCTTTACATTTTTATGCAAATAGAAAAAAATATCGCTCTTGTAACTAATGTTACAGATTCTTTATGAAATTTATCATATAATAGACTTATAAGAAAAATATGAGGAGGAAAAATATGTTTTGTTATCAATGTCAAGAAACAGCAGGAAATAAAGGATGTACAAAAGTCGGCGTCTGCGGAAAGAGCGAAGATGTCGCAAATCTCCAAGACCTTTTAATATATACAACAAAGGGCCTTGCATCTATTGTGATGAAGGCAGGTAAGGTATGCGATAAGGTCTATGACAGGATTTCTAACAATCTTTTCATAACCATAACCAATGCAAATTTCGACGAGGATTTTATCCTAGATGCCGTTAAGAAAACCATGACCATGAAGGAAAAAATCACAAACAAGCACCAAATCACAGACCTAAACGAAGTTGAAGCCTACATATCATTTGACGATGAAGAATTAAAAAGAAAAGCAATCGAGGTCGGTGTTTTAAATATTATAAATGAAGATGAAAGATCTCTAGTAGAGCTTGTAAGCTACGGCCTAAAGGGAATGGCTGCCTACAACCACCACGCCAATGTCCTAGGCTACAGGGATGAAAATGTCGATAAGTTTATAGCTTATGCTTTAACAGAGACAATCAAGAAAGATAAGGAAATCAACAACCTAATCGACCTAGTTATAAAAACAGGAGAACATGGAGTAGCTGCCATGGCCCTACTAGATAAGGCCAATACCGAAAGATTTGGAAATCCAGAAATGACTGAGGTAGATTTTTCAGCAGGAACTAAACCAGGCATCCTAATTTCAGGCCATGACCTAAATGATATGGAAATGCTCCTTGAACAAAGTAAGGATGCTGGTGTTGAAATCTACACCCACTCAGAGATGCTTCCAGCTAACTATTACCCAGCCTTTAAGAAATACGACCACTTCCACGGCAACTACGGCAATTCTTGGTGGAGCCAAAATGAGGAATTTGAGAAATTTAACGGTCCAATCCTTATGACCACCAACTGCATTGTCCCACCAAAGAAAAACAACACCTACCTTGATAGGTTCTATACAACATCAAATGCAGCCTACCCAGGAGCAATCCACATAGAAGCTGACGAAAATGGCTACAAGGACTTCTCAGCAATAATAGAGCAGGCTAAAAATTGCCAAGCTCCAACAAATCTTGAAGATACAAAGATTGTCGGTGGTTTTGCCCACAATCAAGTCCTAGCCCTAGCTGATAAGGTTATAAATGAAATAAATGAAGGCAATATCAGAAAATTTGTCGTAATGGCAGGCTGCGATGGTAGAAGCTCTAAGAGATCTTATTACACAGACTTCGCCAAAGCCCTTCCAGAAGACACAATAATCCTTACAGCAGGTTGTGCAAAATATCGCTACAACAAGCTAGGCCTAGGAGATATCAACGGCATACCAAGAGTCCTAGATGCTGGTCAATGCAACGATTCATTCTCCCTTGTACAAATTGCCCTAGCCCTAAAAGATGCCTTTGGCCTTGATAGTGTAAATGATTTGCCTATAGAATACAACATAGCTTGGTATGAGCAAAAGGCTGTAATAGTTCTCCTTGCCCTTTTGAGTCTAGGAGTTAAAAATATCCACCTAGGACCAACACTTCCTGCTTTCCTATCAGAAACAGTAGTAAACTTCCTAGTAGAGAACTTCAACATTGCTCCAAATACCACAGTTGAAGAAGATTTAGAAAAAATGATTGGCTAAAAAATTTAAGCAAAGTCTTATGGCTTTGCTTATTTTTTATACAGTGGGGTATCTTTTAAAAAGAGGTAAGTATGAATTTAAAAGAAATATCTATATTTAAAAATTTAAGTGATGAGGAAATTAAAGAACTCACAAGTCAGACTGAAATAATAGAAAAATCCTATGACAAAGATGCCTATGTATTTAGGGTTGGCGATAAGTCGGGCGACTTGTTTTTCCTAAAAGAAGGGGCCCTTAGCGTTTATCAGATAGATTCAAATGGAAAGAGATATATCTTCCAAAAATTTGATAAGCCTGTCCTATTTGGAGAAGTCTATGCCTACTTAAATGAGCCTTTTGATTTTGATGCAGTCTGCGATAAGGACTCTAAAATTCTTATCATCAAGGACTTCAAAGGTCTATTTGACAGGTCAGACAATCAAAAATTCCTAAAATCCTATATAACCTTCTTATCCAAAAAATGCCTGGCCCTTTCTAAGAAAAACCAAATCACATCCCAAATGAGCCTACGCCAAAAGATTACCAAATATTTTCTAGAAATAGAAGAAGATGGCAAGATAAATCTAAATATGAATAGACAGGCCCTGGCAGATTTTCTTACTACCACCAGGCCATCTCTTTCAAGAGAGCTCTCAAAAATGGCAGATGATGGTCTAATAGAAATAAAGGGATCAAAAATTGCCATAAATAAGGAAAAACTGGCAGAAATTTTGTAAAAAGCTAGGCAAGAAGTCAAAAATATTATATAATAGTCCTATATTATTTTAAAAAGGATAGCTATGCAATATTTTTTTAGACACACGACAGACGGGGTCTTTGCCTTTAACATGACCTATGTAAGGCTGGGCCTAGTTCTATTTTTATTAATAATTTACAAACTCAAAGACAAAAAGAAGCTTTTAGAAGGCATGCTTATCACATCCCTGATCCTTCAAGGGATATTACTTAGCTGGTATGCCATGGATTTTGACCTCTTTATAGAAGAGGGCCTTCCCCTCTACCACTGCAGGCTAGCAGGGATAATGGTTGCGATTTCTTACTTTTTAAAAAAAGAAAAAATCCAAAGCTATTTTGCAGACCTGGCCCTAATTGGGACAAGCATCGCTTTTTCTATACCAGATCCATCCAAATTTGTCTGGCCCCATGTCACAAACCTAACCTATGTGACCAACCACTATGTCCTAATGGCTTGTGGCATGCTAATTTGCCTAAAAAACAAGCAAAGATTAAATTTTAAAGAGATTTTTCTAACGACAGCTGTAATAAATTCCATAATTTTAATCTTGGACCTAAGCCTTAAGGCAAACTACGGCTACCTAGTCAAGGTTCCAATAGCCTATTTTGATGGCACAAGCCCAATAATAATCACCCTAGCCATGACAGGCCTAATGAGCGGGGCGATTTATCTGGTGGAAATTATTAAAGAAAAAATAAGAAATAAAAAAGCAATAAAAAATTAAAAACCGACGCAAATTTTCATTTATTTTCTAAGCCAAAGCAGAAGATTTAGGGGTTTATAAAGATTTTTTTCAAACTAATAAGTAAGTTATAACCGACGTAAAACCGACGCAAAATTTTGCGTCGGTTTTTGTTTATTTTAGGGTATAATCTCATTAGGAGGATCTTATGAAAGAAAGTAAAACCTTAGAATTCAAAGAAAAAATTAGCAACAGTTTCTTAAAGACAGTATCAGCCTTTGCTAATTACAATACAGGCAAAATTATATTTGGTATTTCAGATGATGGAAAGATTGTTGGTATTGATAATATCAAGGATTCTATAATAAATATTGAAAATAAAATAAATGATTCTATCAATCCTAAGGTTGATTTCTCTATAGAAAGTGTTAAAAATACGATAGAACTAACCGTATATAGGGGCAATCATAGGCCTTATCTTTACAGAGGGATAGCCTATAAGAGAAATGACACAGCAAGTCTGCCCGTATATCAATTAGAACACAGAAGAATGGTCCTAGAAGCAAATAATCTTCATTATGACCAATTAGAAATCGAGGATACGGACCTTAATTTCTCCTACCTTAACAAAGCTTTCGAAAATAAATTAAAGCTTAAGACTCCTAATAAAGATATGCTTAAAACTCTAGGCTTACTCAGTTCTGATGGACGCTATAATGTTGCCGCAAGCTTACTTGCTGATAAAAATAGCTTTCCTGGAGTTGATATAATGAGGTTTGGTAAGACTATAAATGATATATTGTTTAGAAAAAGAATTGATGGATGCTCAATTTTAGAACTCTTATATGATAGTGAAGAAATCTTTAATAATTTTTATAAGATTGAAAAAATTTCAGGCATGATAAGAAAAGAAGATTATTTAATCCCTCTTGAGGCTTTTAGGGAGACACTAGCAAATGCCTTAGTCCACAGGGCTTGGGATATTAATTCTTATATAAGGATAGCCATGTATGAAGATAAGATAGAGATTTTCTCTCCTGGCGGTCTAAACTCAAATATTAATGAATATGAATATATAAATGGTTTTGTATCTTTCCCTACTAATCCAATCTTGGCTAATGTTTTTTTCAGACTTGGAATAATCGAAAATTTTGGAACAGGTATTAAAAGGATTAAAGAATCCTATAAAGATATTGCTAACAAGCCAATATTTAAAGTTACTGACAACAGCATTCTTACAATCCTACCTAATAAAAACTCAAGCAAAAACCTAACTACAGACGAAAAAATAGTTTATGATTCACTTGCAAACGGATTAGTCTTATCTAGAAATGAAATAGAAGATGCAACATCCTTTGCAAAAGATAAGGTTCTATCCTTGCTTGCAAGCTTAATTGATAAATATTATGTAGAAAAAATTGGATCAGGCAGAGGAACCAAATATAAGAGTTTATAAACCGACGCAAATTTTCATTTATTTTCTAAGTCAAAGCAGAAGATTTAGGGGTTTATAAAGATTTTTTCAAACTAATAAGTAAATTATAACCGACGTAAAACCGACGCAAAATTTTGCGTCGGTTTTTGTTTTTCTACTATGTCATTTTTAATAAAATATCATTCTCTTATTGCCTGAGATTAAGGTTCTTACTTGTCTTTCTGTAAAGATTGCGTAGTCGCCTTCCATGGTGTGTTTTAGGGTTGATAGGCCTACGCCAAATTCTAGGGCATCGTACATGTCATTGCCTTTTGAATAAGAATTGATAAGGCCAGCTGCAAAGGCATCTCCTCCGCCTATCCTATCTACTATATCAAAGGTGTAGGCCCTAGTTTTGATATATTCATCTCCACAATAGGCTCCTGCTGATAGGGCGTTTTTGGAGGCTGAAAATGAGGTTCTGATTGTAGATATAGCGTATTTTAGGTCATATTTCCTGTATAAGTCTATGAGCATATTTGATACACTTACATGGTCGAAGACTCCCTTAAAGGATGAGTGAAGGGTAGGAAGAACTCCTATTAGGATATCGACATCATCTAGGATTGACTTATAAAATTCTGCTGCCTGATCGAGCGGCCAAAGGTTTGACCTGTAGTTTAGGTCAAAGATTACCTCTACATCGTATTCTTTGGCTCTTTTTATGGCATATCTGGTAAGTTCTCTGCCCTCTTCTGATAGGGCTGCGGTTATGCCTGATAGGAAGAAAATCTTGGCATCTTCAAATATGTCTTTCCAATCAAATTCAAAGTATTTAGCCTGACTCATGGAGGAATTTTTCCTGTCGTAGATTACCTTGGATGGTCTTAGACCTATGCCATTTTCTGCATAGTAGATTCCTATCCTTTCTCCCCCTCTTGCAACATGGCTCATGTCGATGCCAAAGTCTCTGAGGCTATCTATAGCAGCATCTCCTATGAAATTGTCTGGAAGCCTTGTGATCATCTTCACCTTTTGGCCAAGATTGGCTAGGGCTATGGCTACATTGGCTTCGCTACCGCCGTAGGTGGTCATAAAATTTTCTGCTTGGATGAATCTTTCATGACCTGGTGGGGAGAGTCGTAGGATTAGTTCTCCCATGCAAACTATTTTATCTTTCATTTTTCCTCCCTTCGATATCGGGAGTTAAGGGCTATGCCCTTAACTATCCCATTTTTTTACTTTATCATTTAATGAATTGTTATTATTTACTATTTTTCTTCGTAACTATTTCATTTAATGTAATATTATTATTTACTGTTTCTCTTCGTAACTTTATCATTTAATAAATGATATTTTTTTACTATTGAATCTTCGTCTAAAGGGGAGGCCCAAGGGACCTTCCGCATGGTCCCTCATCGGCCTCCCCTTAAACCCCTCCCCGTTACACCCCACAAGCAGCTCCTTAGCGGAGGGCGAAAGGGGAAGATTTTTTTCAAAAATCTTCTTTGATATAGCGGATTACTTCGTATATGAGTAGGCTTGTTCTTAGTGATTTAATATCTTATTTATTATTTTTCTTTAGTCTACTTAATCTCACTCCCTATGTAGGCCTGGGCTTTGCCAGGCTTTTTTTAGTAGCTTAGGCCGTAGCCTAGTTTGTATTCGTTGCCTAGCTCGTCTTTGTAGGCGTAGGTTTCTTTCATGTATTTGTGTTTGTCGTAGCCTGGGACGTCGTTTGGAGATGCACAGATTCCATTTTCATCTACTGCTAGGACCGCTTCGTTTTTAGGGAAGGTGAATGGTAGTTTGCCTGTTGGGGCAAATTTGCCTATTAATACATCTACTTGGGCTGGGATGAAGGTTTCGAAGTTTGCTAGAAGAACGTCTGCATATTTTTCTGCATTTTCTAATAGCCATGGCATGGTTGAGTTGACTGATACTATTAATTTTGCTCCGTTTTTGTCTGCTAGCTTTCTATATTTTTCAAGCTTTCCTATATTTGCTACTGTTGTTTCTGTGTATTCTGAGCCGTCTAGGGCTTTGTTTGTTTTTTCTTCGCATAGGTCTAGTTCTAGAAGGCCTGGGGTTGCGCTAAAGTAGTTGCCTGATTTTGGTGTGATTTGAACAAAGATTGCTTGAGCTTCTTCTGGGCTTTCTACTAGGATGATGTCATCCCTATCTTTTAATTCTTTTAAAGCTTCATTTCTGTAGGTTTCTGCCTTGTCGGCTTCCTTGTGGAGGTAGTCGAAGTATAATTTTGTTTTTTCCTTTAGTGGAAGAGCATTTTCTTTATTTTTTAATAATACTACAGATCTTTGGTGGGCTGAGTAGGCCTTTTCTAGGTTTTTCTCATCTCTTACGATTTCTTTTGCCTTAGCTGGGTCTACGTAAGTTTTTTCATCAAAGAGTCCTAGGTCAAACATTTCCTTTAATAGTCTTACGTTTGCTTCTACTAGTCTTTCGTGGGAGATTTTACCTTCATCGTAGGCCTGGATTATCCAGTGGCTTTCGTTGGTGTCTGAGATTAAATCTACACCATTATTTACTGCATAGGCAGCACGGTCTTGTTTTTCAAGGTGCATTACTCCCCATGCCATGTTATCTAGGATACCTGAGTCTGAGTTGATGTAGCCTTTAAAGCCCATGTCTTCTCTTAGGATATTTTGGATGAAATATTCATTAAAGGCGAAGCCTACTGGCTCAAATGGAATCCTCTTGCCCTTGTAGTTTTGTACTGCTGATTTTTCGTGGGCTGGGATTGAGTAGTAAGGCATGATTGATGATACATTTTTATCTACTGCTGCCTTAAATGGTGGCATATGGTATTTTTCTAGAGAGCCTGGTGTCCTATAAACGTTAAATTTACCTTCTGCATAGTGAGGGTCAAAGCCGTTTTCTCTTGCTCCTCCACCTGGGAAGTGCTTCATGGTCATGGCTACTGATTCTTCGTTTAATTCTTCGCCTTGGAAAGCATCTAATAAGTCTTCGCCTGCTTTTGTGATTAATTCTACATCTTCACCGAAGGTTCCATAAAATCTTTGCCATCTAGGGTCTGTGGCTGTATCTAGCATGTACATATAGCCTTTTCTAAGGCCTGAATATTTCCATTCATCTCTTGCTATCTCGCCGAATTCTTTAAAGATTGAATAGTCATAGTCCCCATCTGGATGGTAATTTCTTGCCTTATCTCCAAGATATACTGCAGCAAGGCCTAGGGTTGATGGGTAGGTTGTAAATACTCCTACTGCATCGTTCATTCCGAAGGTTCTTTCAGCATTTTCGTTTCTTGAATTTGAAGCAATTATTACTGGGATTCCTAGGCGGCTTTCTTCTGCCACTTCATTTAGGGCATTGACCCATCTTGCTATGTCTTCTTCTGAGAAGTTTTCTCTTAGGATGAAGTGTCTAAGGCCCATTTCCTTGATGTGTTTGGTTGAACCGTGGTTTATTTGACCGATAAAGATGTTTTTATCTTCGTATACTTCTTCATCTAGGATGCCATCGTGGCTTGTTTTTGACTTATCTTCTTGGGCTAGACCCATTCTTTGGCTTTTTATTACCATGTTTCCAGCAAGCTCTTCTGCAGTCATCCTGTTTGCAAGATCTCTTGCCCTTGTTTCTGAATCTAATCTCCAATCTTCATATGGATCGAGAATACCATTGTCATTTAGGTCTTTAAATTTTAGGCCTTCTACTTCTAGGATTTGTTTACTTCTAGTTTCTAGTTTTGGTTGTCTTTTCATATGACTTCCTTTCTTGTTTATTTTTTGAAAAAAGACCCCCAGAAAGGGCTGGGCCCAATAGGAGGTCAATTTTTTTAATCTCTCTTTTCGCTTAGGTATTTATTATTCTTTTCAACTTCTTTTTTATTTAGTGGATATAAGAATAAGACTACTAGTCCGCCTAATAATAGAGCTATAGCTGGGATTAGGGTTGCGCTGTTGTAAATTCCTAAGTTTACTGCTGCTGTTTGTACTTCTGCTCCCTTTACATAACCAACTGCAGATAGGGCATAACCACCTAGACCACCTGCAAAAGCTTGGCCTAATTTTCTAGCAAAGGAGTAGATTGCATAGACTTTACCGTCATCTCTTACTCCATTTTTAATTTCTAGATCATCTATTACGTCTGTAATCATTGCCCAAGTTAGGGTGTTGAAGATTCCTAGGAAAACATAAGCTAAGGCTGTTCCTGCTAGGAATACATACATATTCTTTACCTTTACTAGGAAAAGTAATAGGTAGATAGCACCTGATGTTATAAGTCCTATGACTGTTGCTTCTTTTTTACCAATTTTTTGGCCAAGTTTCATTGCCATTGGCGCTGTAAATAACATTGGTACTGTTGTTACAAGGCCTGCTAATTGCATACCTGTTGAGTTTTCAAAATAGTTTCTATAAACATAAGCATTCATTGAACCGATTAATAGCATTCCTAAGAGGAGGCATATTGATACAACGATTACTGATAAGAGAGATCTCTTGTTGATTACATTGCCTATGCCTGCTAGTGGGTTTTCCTTTTTACCGCCAGATTCTCTAGCTATGTCCACTCTTTCTGTTACGAACTTATAGCATAGGAAATATGCTAATACTGCTATGACTCCGTAAAGTCCTGCTACTAGTGGGAACCTATCTGCAAGGAGCATGTCTGGTTGGCCAGCTACTTTTTTATAGATTAGGTAAGGTGTTACAAAGCCTATTATAAGACCAGCTATGGTTGCACCAAGAGTTCTAAATGTTGAAAGTTCTGTTCTTTGGTCAGCATCTGGTGTGATGGCTGATGCCATTGAGCCATAAGGAATGTTGATAAAGGTGTAGCAGAATGAACCCCATAATAGGTAGGTTGCATACATTACTATTAATTTTGTGCCATAAGGAAGGTCTTTAAGTCCTGATTGGAAAAGCAAGAAGCCTGCTACTGATACTGGTATGGCTCCCCATTTAATAAATGGTCTAAATTTACCGTCCTTATTGCCGGCAAACCTATCTACGATTGTTCCCATGCCTACGTCTGTGAAGGCATCTACTATCCTTGCTACTACGAAAAGGGTACCAACTGTGGCTGGTTCTATACCCCATACGTCTGTATAAAATAACATAAGAAAGGATGATACTAAAGTAAAGGTAAAGTTATTACCGATATCACCGGCTGCATAGCCTATCTTATCCTTAATGCCAAAAGGCTTTATATTTTTATTCATAATATCCCCTCTTTTTTATAAGTTCGCTTTAATAATTTCTGCTTGGTCTTGGCATAGCAAGCAAAGCTCTTGGGCCTTGAATATATGCTCTTGGGTCATGGCGTTTTCTGTGCCATTTAGAGAATCTAGAATCATTTCCCCGAAGAATGGGAAGCCTGCTTTGCCATTGGCTCTTATGTGCTCTTCACCATTTTCATCTACTACAAATACATGGTCACCTGTGGCTTCTTCGCCTACATTTGTGTATTTTCTAACTTCTATATAACCCTTTGTGCCTGTGATGAAGGTCCTGCCATCTCCCCAAGTTGAAAGGCCTTTTGGGCTAAACCAGTGGACCTTGTAGAAGAAGGTTGCTCCATTTTCACCTACTAGGGTCGCATCGCCGTAGTCTTCTAGCTCTGGTGTATCAGGATTATTATAATTTGCTACCTTGGCTGAGATGACCTTTGCATCTTCGTTGCCAGTGTAATATAAAAATTGTTCGATTTGGTGGCTTCCTATGTCTGCTAGGATTCCGCCGTACTCTTCTTTTTTGAAGAACCAATCTGGACGGCTTTCCTTATTTAGGCTGTGTGGGCCAAAGCCTGTTACCTGGAGGACTTTTCCAATCCTTCCTTCTTTGATTAATTCTCCTGCAAGGATTGCTCCTTCTACGTGGAGTCTTTCTGAGAAGTAGACAAAGTATCTCTTGCCTGTTTCTTCATATACTTTTTTAGTTTCTGCTAGTTGGTCTAGGCTTGTAAAACCGGTCTTGTCTGTGAAATAATCCTTGCCTGCCCTCATGACTTTATTACCTAGGGCACTCCTTAGATTTGGTATGGCCGCTGCTGCTACCATATTTATTTCTGGGTCTTCTAGGATTATATCAAGTGAGTCAACTGGCTTAGCTTCTGGAAATTTTTCTCTAAATTCTTCGATTTTTTTAGGGTCTTTGTCATAGACATAAACTATATTTGCTCCAGCTTCTTTAAGGCCATTGCACATGCCATAGATGTGGCCATGGTCTAAGGCAGCTACTGCTACCTTAAACTTGCCATCTTCTACTACCCTATTAGCCTTGCCGACTGGGGCGTAGTTCATGCCGTCTTTTTTATTTACTGCCATTAGAATAGGTCTCCATAGCCATTTGCTACTAGCCAGTCATAAGAGATTTTTAGTTCCTTAAATGGATCTCTGCCATAGGATGAGTCTTGTTCTACTAAAAGATATCTACAACCTGATGCTATTGCTTGGTCTGCACATTCTTTAAGTGGAAGTGATCCTTGGCCTAGTGGGGCAAATCTTACCCTGTTGTCAAAGGCAAGTCTGAAGGCTTCCATGTCTGTCCTTAATAAGTCTACATCTTCCATGGTTAGTGGCATTACTTCATAGTCTTTTAGGTGGACTAGTTCTACCTTGCCTGCGTATTTCTTTAGGATATTTACAGGATTTTCTCCACCTCTTTGTACCCAGTGAACATCTAGCTCAAAGCCTAGCTCTGGAGCATTTTCTGCTATGATATCTAGGAGATATTTGCCGTCATATCTTACAAATTCTACATGGTGGTTGTGGTAGTAAAGCTTGATTCCTTCTTCTTTTAATTTAAGGGCAAAGTCGTTGGCTTTTTTGGCAAATTCGATTGCTTTTTCTAGGCTTGCCATCTTATCAAATGGAAGCATGCCTATTCTTAGTAGGTCTGTGCCTACTGCCTTACAATCTGCTACGATTTTGTCAAAGTCATTGTCTAAAGATTCTTGGCCAGGAAACATTGACTCTACTGCTGCTGACATTGAAGCTACTTCCATGTCAAAGTCCTTGCAGGCTCTTATTATTTGGTCAATATTTTCCTTGCTTGTTTCAACTTGTGATACCTCTACTGATTTGTAGCCGATTTCGTTAAGTTTTTTGAAGGTTTCGTAAGGTCCAATTTCCTTGAATGCATCAACTACTGTTGACGCTTGTACTCCGATTTTAGTCATTTACTATGTCCTCTTTCTTTATTTCCTTGCCAGTTTCTGATGAATCTATCATTGCTTGGATGATTTGCATGGTTTCCATAGCATCGGCTAGGTCGCAATAATCATCTGTGTCATTTATGATTGCCTCATAAAATTTGTTGATTAGCTTTTCATGACCTGCCCCGTAGTAGTCCTTGGTTTGGTCTGATTTATCATCTTCTGCTAGCAAATTTAAGTTTCTGTCAAATAGTCTGTTTTCTTTGATAGTGTATTTTTGCTTTTGTGATATTACTTGAAGCTCTATTGAATCTGTAATTGAGTAGGCGTTTGTTGCTATAAATAAGCCGTTTACCCCGTCTTCGTATTTGATAAAGGCACTTGCTGTATCTTCTACTTCGATATCCTTATTCATCAACTTCGATAAGGTGGCTGTTAGGCTTTTCCAATCCTTGCCTGTCACATAGGACATGAGGTCTAGGGTGTGGATGGCTTGGTTGATTATTACCCCAGCTCCAGCTTCCTTTTTTGTGCCTCTCCATGGGGCCTGCTTATAATAAGCCATGTCTCTAAACCAGGTAACTAAGCCTTTTACTGCAAATACTTCTTCTTTGTTTTTTTCAAGTTCTTCTTTTAGTTTTACCACTGTGTTGTTGTAGCGGTTTTGAAAGCAGATACCAAGTTTTTGCTTGCCCTTGTATTTCATATAGTGATCATAGAGGTCTTTTGTTTCTTTATAGCCAATATCTACCGGCTTTTCGCAAAATACGTGAAGGCCTTTATCTAGGGCATATTTAGAAACCTGCGCGTGGAGATAGTGAGGAAGGCAGATGTGAACTACATCCAAATCTTCCTTATCTATCATTTCCTTATAATCGCTATAGATTGGTGTGATGTCACAATGAGTGGCATCACACTTTTTTTTGGCAAGGTCTGTATCTATATCACAAACCGCTGCAAGTCTTGCGTGTGGCGATTGATTTATTGAGTGTAGGTGGATGGGAGATACTGTCCCTAGTCCAATTACTCCAACTTTTAGCATAGTCTTACTTTCTTTCTTCGAATTTTCCTTCTTCTCTAATTTTTTCGTTTAAAAGCTCTAGGTACTTATCATCGTCAAAGTCTTTTACGCTTACAGGCTCGCCTAACCAGCTTGATAGGTGAACTGCATTTGCTAGTCTTACGCCGTTGATTCCTTCTGCTCCATTTGCTAGAAGCTCTTCACCGTCTAGGATGTGAGCCGCAAAGTTTCTCATTACTTCACAGTGTTGGCCGCCCCAAACTGAGTTTTCTTCGATTACTTCTACATCATAGAGGTCATCAAATTTCATTTGACCTGCAAAGAGCATTCTTACATCTTCTATAGTCATTCTTGCGTTTAGGTCATTTTCTGTTTCTTTTAGTCTGTAGATTGTAGCCTTTTTAGAGTCATCTACTACGATTTTTCCGCCGTCACATACGATTTCTAGTCTGTCTGTGCCGATGATTTCGTTGGTGTTTGTTACAAATACGCCTGTTCTTCCATCATCATATTCCATTATGAAGTGTACTTGGTCATCTACTACTATGTCTCTTTGGTAGCCGTAGTGTACGCTTGAGTATACCCTGTCTGGTGCACCTGTCATCCATTGGATTAGGTCTAATTGGTGTGGTGCTTGGTTTACAAGGACTCCACCACCTTCGCCACCCCAGGTTGCTCTCCATTCAGATTGTTTGTAATAAGCATCTGGTCTCCACCAGGTTGTGATGATCCAGTTTGTTCTTCTGATTGGGCCTAGTTCTCCAGAATCTAGAATTTCCTTTAATTTTCTGTAAAGTGGATTTGTTCTTTGGTTGAAAAATAGAGCATAAGCCTTGTCAGATTTCTTAGCTACTTCGTTTAGTTCTTTTACTTGTTTGGTATAAACGCCTGCTGGTTTTTCATTTAGGACATTTACTCCATGCTCTAGGCCATAGATTGCCATTTCTGGGTGAAGATAGTGAGGTACGCAGGTTACGATTCCTTCTACAAGTCCTGAATCTATCATTTCTCTATAGTCTTCAAACATTGCTGCTTCTGGGAAAAGCTCCTTAGCTTTTTCAAGTTTTTCTTTGTCTATATCACATACTGCTGTTACTTCTACATTTGGTACCATATCTTTTGAGATGAAGTTACCATACATTGAACCTTCTGTACCAAAACCAATGATTCCGAATTTTAATTTTCTATCTGCCATTTATTTCTCCTTTTTTTCTTTAATGATAAGTAATATATGCCAATCGTTTTTATCTTACGAAAGCGTTTGCCAATATTTTGTAAAGATAGGGAGGGGACTGCCCTCCCTAAGTTTGCCTATTATCTGATAAAATCCAAATCTTATCTTTTTTAGATTTTATCTTATTCCGAGGGAAGATCCCTCATTTCCTTTTTATCTTATCTTTGAACTCTTCCTGATGTGTCTCCACCTACAAGTACTTCTACTTCTTCTCTAGACATGTGGTTGTAGTCGCCTTTGATTGTGTGTTTTAGAGCTGATGCTGCTACACCAAAGTCAAGGGCATCTGCTGGAGTTTTGCCATCTAGTAGGCCTGTGATTAGTCCTGCTGCAAAGCTATCGCCGCCGCCTACTCTGTCTACGATTCTTACATCGTATTGTGGAGCTTGGTGGAAGTCTTTGCCATCATAGATTAGGGCTGACCAGCCGTTATCAGATGCTGAGTATGATTCTCTTAAGCTTGATGCGATCATTTCAAAGCCGAATTCTTCTTTCATTTGTTTGAAGATTTCGTGATATGCCTCTACATCTAGCTTACCGCTTGTTACATCTAGTCCCTTTGGTGTAAAGCCTAGTGATAGGGATGCGTCTTCTTCGTTTCCTATACATACGTCTACATATTGCATTAAATCTCTCATTACCTTTTGAGCTTCTTCTGGTGTCCATAGTTTAGCCCTGTAGTTAAGGTCGATTGATACCTTTGCACCTGCAGCCTTAGCAGCCTTCATTGCTTCTTTTGTGATTTCTGCACCTTCTTTTGAAATTGCTGGTGTGATTCCTGATGTGTGGAACCATTTAGCATCTTTAAAGATTTCCTTAAAGTCAAATTCGCTTGCCTTTGCTTCAGCTATTGCAGAGTTGCTTCTGTCATAGATTACCTTTGATGGTCTTGATGAAGCACCTGTTTCTGAGTAGTAGATACCAACTCTGTCCCCGCCTCTTACGATGTAGTTTGTGTTTACGCCGTATCTTCTGAGGGAGTTTACTGCTGCTTGTCCGATTTCGTGTGTTGGAAGTTTTGTTACAAAGTATGCATCAAAACCATAGTTTGCTAGTGAAACTGCTACGTTTGCTTCTCCACCACCATAGATAGCATCAAAGCTATTTGCTTGTACAAATCTCTCATATCCTGGTGTTGAAAGTCTTAGCATTATCTCGCCAAGTGTTACTACTTTTTTACTCATTATTTTCTTACCTCCGCAATTTTTTCTAAATATTCTCTTGATTTTTGTGCTATTTCTTCTCTGCTGCCCTTAACTAGGTTTGATCCTGCTCCTACTGCTACTACGCCTGCATCAAACCAGTCTTTGATGTTTTCAAGGCTTACACCGCCTGTTGGCATGATTTGGAAGTGTGGGTATGGGCCGTGGATTGCTTTTACATATGATGGTCCTGGAAGTGATCCTGGGAATAGTTTGATGATGTCTACTCCGTATTTATATGCTTCAAGCATTTCTGCTGGTGTTACGCATCCTGGCATGTAAGGGATGTTGTAGATGTTACACATTTTTGCAACTTCTTTGTCAAAGGATGGAGAAACTATAAATTTAGCTCCGTTCATTATTGCTAGTCTTGCTGTTGTTGGATCTAGAACTGTACCTGCTCCAAGTAATGTATCAGCTGGAAGTTCCTTTTGGATTCTTTGGAATACTTCTATAGCATTTGGAATTGTAAAGGTTACTTCAAGTGTGTTGATTCCACCATCTAAAAGTCCCTTACAAAACTCTATTGCTTGGTCTGCTGATTCTGCTCTTACTACTGGAACTATTCCTAGTTCTAGAACTCTTGAAATTGTTTGAATTTTACTCATATATACTCCTTTATTTTTATTTTCTAAAGGCTTTTGTCTTTTTTCCTGGCAAAGGCCCTTGCCTTTTTATAAGTCTATTTTTATAAATTTGATTGCGTTGTTATAGCAAATATCTTCTATCATCTTGCCTAAAAATTCTTCATCGGCTGGATATTCACCACGCTCTACTAGGCCACCTACAAAGTCACATAGGATGCGTCTAAAGTATTCGTGTCTTGGATATGATAGGAAGGACCTTGAGTCTGTAAGCATGCCTACAAAGTTTGCAAGAACTCCTACTGATGAGAAGACTTTCATTTGCTCAATCATGCCTTCTTTGTGGTCTAGATGCCACCAAGCTGTACCAAGTTGGACATCTTGCATGCCATTGTCATTGGCCCTGTTGAAGGATCCGCCAACTGTTGCTATTGGGTAGTTGTCCTTTGGATTTAGTGGGAAGACCAAGAGTCTTGGTAGGCCGTCATTTTCTTCAAAGGCTGAAAGAAGATTTGCATAATTTTCTGCATAAGCTAGGTCGTTTTGTGCATCTCCACCCACATCTGCTCCAAGCTTATCAAATAACACTTTAGAGTTATTTCTGATAACGCCTACGTGGATTTCCATTGCCCAGTCAAGTTTTTTGTATTCTTTTGCTAGGAAAATAGCCATTTCTGTCTTGTATTTTTCTTCGCATTCAGGGCAAACATTCTTTCCAGAAAGTTTCTTTTCTACTATCTCATTAAGCTCTTCTTCGCTTGCTCTCTTGTAAGGAATAAAGGCAAAGGCTTGGTCTGAAGCCATACAGCCTAGTTCTTTAAAATATTCCATCCTATTTACAAGGGCTTTTTTGATGTCTGTGTAGTTTTTAATTTCAATACCTGATACATCAGAAAGTTTCTTGATATAATCTGCAAAGCCTTCTTTTTCTATATAAAGAGCATTGTCTGGTCTATAAGCAGGTATTACCTTTACCTTAAAGCTTTCATCTTCTGCTAAAAGTTTGTGATATTTGAGCTCTTCTGCTGGATCATTTGTTGTACAAACTGCGGCTACATTGCTCATCTCTATTAGGCCTCTTGGTCTATATTCATCTTTGGCAAGAAGCTCATTACACTTATCAAATACCTCTCTTGCATTATCCTTATTTAGTGGATAGTCTATGCCGAAGTAGTTTTTAAGCTCTAGGTGGGTCCAGTGGTAGATTGGGTTACCTATTAGCTTTGGCATGATTTCTGCATATTTTTCAAATTTTGCAAAATCATCTGCATCGCCTGTGATGTATTTTTCATCAATACCATTGGCTCTCATTACTCTCCACTTGTAGTGGTCTCCACCAAGCCAAGCGTAAGTAATTGATGGAAGGTTTTTGTTTTCATAAATTTCCTGAGCCTCTAGGTGGCAGTGGAAGTCGAATATTGGCATATCTTTGGCATATTTATGATAAAGATTTTGGCCAAATTCATTTTGAATCATAAAATTATCATCTAAAAATTTCTTCATAAGACCTCGCTTTCTTATATTTTTACATTCAAAGTCCTAGGCCAAGGGCCTAGTTACTTTGCTTTATCTATCTTTTTTATCTAAGGCTTCCCATAGACCGTTTAGGTAAGCAACACCAAGGGCTCTATCATATAAGCCGTAGCCTGCTCTACCCTCTTCACCCCAGATCATTCTGCCGTGGTCTGGTCTTAGGTAGCCGTCAAAGCCATTGTCATGAAGGGCTTTCATTATTTCATACATATCTAGAGAACCGCACTTAGAAAGGTGAGCTGATTCGTAGAATTGTTTTTCGCCAGTAAATTTGATGTTTCTAGCGTGGATTGCCCCAACTTTTCCTCTCTTGGTAAAGTCAGCAATTATTTCAGCAACATTATTTTCTACTCTAGATCCTAGGGAACCTGTACAGATACAAAGTGTATTTGATGGGCTATCTACTAGGTTTACGATTTTTTCTAGATCTTCTGGAGTAGATGTGATTCTTGGAATATCAAAGATTGGCCAAGCTGGATCATCTGGGTGAACAGCCATCTTGATGCCTACTTCTTCACATGTTGGGATGATTCCTTCAAGGAAATATTTGTAGTTTTCTCTTAGTTTATCTTCGTCGATGTCCTTATATTTATCTAAAACTTCCTCTAATTGGGCAAGTCTTTCTGGTTCCCAACCAGGAAGCTCGAAGTTTCCAGCTCCATCAAGGATTTCATTAACCATATCACGTGGGCTTAGGCCTTCTACCTTGGCTTGGTCAAAAGCTAGGGTATTTGATCCATCTGGAAGAACCTTGTAAAGCTCTGTCTTAACCCAGTCAAATACTGGCATGAAGTTGTAAATTACTGTCTTAACTCCACAAGCAGCGACATTTCTTAGGGACTGTTTGTAATTTTCGATATACTTATCACGACTTGGAAGACCCATCTTGATATCTTCGTGAACGTTGATAGACTCGATAATCTCACATTCAAGCCCTACTGCATGGCATTTGTCAACATATTCCTGGAAGACATCCTTCTCCCAAACTTCTCCTGCTTCCCATTCATTCATCATCACCATAACCCCAGTAACGCCTGGAATTTGAGCGATATACTCTAATGATATAGGATCATCGTTACCATAGTGTCTAAATGTCATTTTCATAGGTGTTCTCCTCCTTTAACCTAAGCACAATTTATAATAAAAGTCCTAAGACTTAAATATAACAAAATCAAATAGTCGTCTCTTTTTCAACAAGTTTAGCCTTTAAAACAATATTAGTATTGGCTGAATCATCATTTCCTAAAAGCTTCATCAAATTATCTACTGCAAAATTAACCTGGTCGCTAATCCTTTGGTCAACAGAAGTAATAGCTTGGTTAGTGTAATTAGTCGCCTGGATATTATCAAAACCGATAAGGGCCAAATCTTCAGGAATCTTAAAACCTTCCTTAGCCAGATGCTTATAAGCCACAACTGCCAGGCTATCAAGCTCAAATTGGATAGCATCAAAAGTAGGGTTTTCCTTAAGGAAAATAATTAGCTTATCAAAATCCTTATCAAAGTTTCTAATCTTAAACTCATGGAAATCAATAGATCCATAATACTTACCAAGGGCTTCCATAAAACCAGCCTTCTTAGCTAGATACGACCTAGAAGTAAAGCCAGTATCAAGGGATACATAAAGAATCTTCTTACAAGAAGTCCTATGTAAAAGCCCCACAGTCTTATCCATAGCATCAGCTTCGTCAATATAGACATTGACAATAGAATCAACCCTATCCCTACTAACAACATTCAATAAAGCTGTCGGAATATCGTTGGATAATTCAGAAAGTTCCTTATAAAACTTATCTTCTTCGTAGGTAGAACCGACTCCGATAATAGCCTCAACCTGATTTTCAATCAAAACATCAAGGTAGGCAAGCTTTCTACTAAGCTCATCAGTCGTCACACATAAAATCGTAGTGTAACCCTTATCAGTCAAAATCTTTTCCAGTTCATAGGCTGATTGTGATTCAAAATAGCCCCTGATATCAGGCACCATAATCCCAATCAGCTGGGTAGATTTCTTGGCAAGGGATCTTGCAACCCTATTAGGTTTATAGCCAGATTCCTTGATAATCTCCTCAATAATCCTCCTAGCCTTATCACTTACATTTGCCGAATTATTAATCACCCTAGAAACTGTAGCAGTAGAATAACCTGATTTTTCAGCAATATCGTAAATATCCATTATTCCCTCTTTCAAAAATTCTTGCATCTTGAAAATAAAATGTAACCGCTTACAGGTATCCTCAATTAAAAGTATATACGATGAAAACGCTCTTGTCAATAGATATTTAAAAAAATCTTTAAAAATTTAAAAATTAAGCCGAGCTTACAATCGTATTCATTATCTTTATACCCAAAAAACAATTAGATAAAGACAAAAACGGCAAAAATTTTGCCGTTTTATCAAAAAATCTTATAAATTTTAATTAAATGACCAAGGTCAAGAGCAAATAGGCTGCCCCACCTGCTAGCATTACTTTTATAGGGTCTAGGTCTTTTTTTAACATTATTATTAGTGAACCTATAAATATTCCTAGCATTTTTATATCAAAACTTGCCAAATCTGGGGCTGCTTCGCCAAAGAGGGCGGTTTTTCCTATGTCTATGCCTGCTATTAGGATCATTACTACTATGGCTGGCCTTAGGTATTTTAGGATATTTTCTATCAGAGCCAGGTCCTTGTATTTTTTGTAAAAATATGAGAGAATACCCACAATTATTGCCGATGGCAGGATACAGCCTGCTGTGGCTACAATCGCTCCTGCAAGTCCTGCAACCCTTGTCCCTACAAAGCTTGCGGAGTTTATAGCAATAGGGCCTGGAGTCATTTGGCTAATTGTAATTAGGTCGTTAAACTCACTTGCCCCTAGCCAGGCATTTTCTACCACTACCTCTTGTTGGATGAGTGGTAGGGCTGCGTAGCCTCCCCCGAAGGAGAAGAGGCCGATTTTTATAAAGCTTATAAATAATTTAAGAAGCATGGGTCCTCCTTCCCACAATTGAGCTGATAGTACCAAGTATAATCAAACTTAAGATGATATAGACAATATTGACCTTAAAAATAAAGGCTGCGATAAAGGCTGCCACCATTATGATTGGGGCAATTTTTGACCCTTCTTTTAGGATATCCTTAGTCATGTCGTAAGATACCTTAAAAATCAGGGCGGCAATGGCTGCCTGCATGCCCTTTAGAAAGGTTGCTATATAAATATTTGAGATGAAGGCCTGATAAAACATGGAAATTACCGATATGATTATAAGGGGTGGTAGGCTTGTGCCAAGAATTGCGACGACCATGCCAGGGATCCCTCCTATTTCATAGCCTACAACCACAGATGCATTGATTGCTACAGCTCCTGGAGCCGACTGGGCTATGGCTGTCATATCAAGCATTTGCTCTTCATCTATCCATTTTAATTTATCTACAAAACTATCTTTCATTAGGGTAATGATTACATAACCGCCTCCAAAGGTGAAGGCTGAAAGATAAAAGGTTGACTTAAAGATTTGCCATAATTTATTTTTCATTTTTACCTCTTTCTTCTTACATTTTACTATTTATTTTCTATCTTTCTTGGGTATAAATAAGGCGGAGGGATTATGAAGGTAATTTTAGCAGTTGATAAAAATTGGGCCATAGGCAAGGATAATAAGATGCTTTACGATATAAAGACAGACCTTGCCCACTTTAAAAATACGACCATGGGATCGGTTTTAATTATGGGAAGAAAGACCTTTGATTCAATGGGCAGGGCCCTACCAGGTAGGGAAAATCTGATTTTATCCAGGGATAAAAATCTAAAAAGAGATGGTGCTAGGGTCTTTAATGACATAGCTAGCCTTCTTTCTTATGTAAAAGATCTTGATAAGGAGGTTTTCTTAATCGGAGGGGCTGAGCTTGTAGACCTGCTTATAGATTATTGCGATGGAGCCATCATTACAAAGATTGATGCCACAAGGCCTGCAGAAATTTTCCTTCACAATTTCGATACAGATCCTAATTTTAGGATAAAAAGCGAATCTAAGCCAATGTTTGAAAATGGACTTAGCTTTAAATATGTAGAGTATGAAAGGATAAAAAATGAAAGATAAGATACTTTTTGTAAGCGACCTCTGCCCAGATTGTGCAAACATCCTAGCAGAAGCCAAGGAAAACCCAGAAAAATACGCAGAATACGACATGGTAAATATCACCTCATCCATGCCTAGCCTTAAGCTATTCCTAAAATATAGGGATACATTAGATGGCTACAAAGAAGTAAGAGCCGCCCACAGGGCAGGAGTCCCATCTATCGTTATTGGCGAATCAGAAGTAGAATTTTTATAAAGCAAAAGACCAGCTAGATAAATAGCTGGCCTTTTTGATAGGCTTAATCAGGTTTTCCTATCTTAAGTATGGTTACTTAAACATTCATTTGTATTATATCTTATAAATTAATTTTATCAAGTAGAGCTAAGAACAAGCGTAAATCTTACTAACATTATTTTTAGGAGGTCCCTGATTACCCATTTACTGACTAAAAACTTAACTCGTTTCTTGATTTTTTAATCTTAGTCTATTTTATTTAAAATACTTAAGACCATTTCTACTAAACTTAAAAGCTCTTTAATAATTGTTATAACTAACAATACGAACTTAAGCATATTTAAAGTTTCCATACTGCTCCTTTTTATTAGGAAACCATCTTGTTTTTCATAAATATTATATCATAAATTCAAACTTGGACCTAAGCCAAATTATCATTTAAACTCAATTAAATTCATAATTCGACCACATGGAAATTATTTTATTATCTTATCTTCTTCATAAACTTGATAGACCAGTCTATGTTTGATATTTATTCTCCTTGAATAGGCTCCTTTTAGGTCACCTAAAAGTTTCTCATAAGATGGCGGTCTTTGGTAGGGATTCTCTTTTATTAGGTCTATTAGATTTTTTGTTTTTGTATCAAGCTTTGCTTGCTTTAGTTTTTTAATATCTCCAATAGCTTTCTTGGTATAGACAATTTTATACATCTACCAAGCTAGCTCTTCTTCGCTTAGGCACTCATCTAGGGGTGTAGCTAGGCCTTCTAGGATTTTTTGATTTAACTTATCATTTAGCTTTATCTCTAATGTTGCGAGCAAATTATTATAATCTTCTTCGCTGATTAAAACAGCATTTCCATCCTTACTAGTAATGTTTACAACCTCATTGTACATGGTTGTTCTTTTTACTATATTATAAAGGTCTTTCCTAAAATTTGATACATTTACCTTATCCATCCTGTCCTCCTTTTATAAATAACGTACGCTTTTTATGTTTGTACCCCATGTTTTATAAGAGGTAAAGATAAAAAAAGCCAAGAACTTTTAGTTCTCAGCCTTGGTTTTTTTGTATTTTACATAAGCATTAGCACTCATTAGGAGGGCTACTATTAGGATTAGCCACCAAAATTTGTTTTCCTTTTTGTATTGGAGGAAACAAAGGATGTAGACTAGGCCTGCTGTGATTAGGGATGTGATGAATTCTAGGTTTTCTAGCTTATTTTTCTTCATCTAAGACTGCCCTTAGGGTGTTCCATGACAAAAGAGCACAGTTTACCCTTTGTGGCATGTTTCTGATGTTTTGGAAGGCTACTGCATCTTCTAATTCTTCTAGCTCTTCGTCTGTCACATCTTCTCTTTTGATCATCCTTTGGTAGATGTCTGCCATCTTGTCAGCCTGTTCTTTAGTTTTACCTATTAGCATGTCACACATTACTGATGTGGCTGCCTGGCTTATGGCACAACCATCGCCTGTGAAGGATGCATCTACGATTTTATCCCCATCTAATTTTAATTGTAATACTATCTCGTCGCCACAAGATGGGTTGTGGCCGTCTTCTTTGATGTCAGGATTTTCTAGGTCATGCTTGTTGGCTTGGTTTCTTGAATGATCTAGGATTATCTGACTATAGATTTCTTGCATATCCATTATAGTCCCATTACCTTTCTTACATTTCTAAGCTCTTTTGCAAAGATTTCAACCTCTTCCCTGGTGTTGTAAATGGCAAAGGAGGCACGGGCTGTGGAGCTTATGCCAAGATAGGTGTGAAGTGGCATGGCGCAGTGGTGGCCGCTTCTTACTGCTATTCCCTTGCTATCAAGGATTGAGGATATGTCGTGTGGGTGGATATCTGTGAAGGTGAAGGAGATTAGGGCTCCTTCTTCGGCAGATTTTGGGTGGACTAGCTTTATATTTTCTATGTCCTTAATTAGGTCATAGGCATATTCTGTTAATTCCATCTCGTGGGCGTGGATTTGATCCATGCCGATTTCTTCTACATATTTTATAGCTTCAACCAGACCTATTACCCCACCAACATTTGGTGTGCCCGCCTCAAATTTGAGGGGTGCTTTTGCAAAAGTTGAATAATCTTCATAGACATATTCTATCATATCTCCGCCTAGATTAAAAGGCTTCATCTTATCTAAAAGGTCAGCCTTGCCATAAAGGACGCCTATGCCCATTGGAGCGTAGATTTTATGGCCTGAAAAGACTAGGAAATCACAATCTAAATCTCTTACATCGACCTTCTTGTGGGCAATTAGTTGGGCTGCATCTACTATAGTTGTAGCTCCCACTTCCTTAGCCCAGGCAATTATTTTTTTGACATCTATAATCTCGCCTGTGACATTTGAGGCTCCTGTTATGGAGACAATTTTTGTCTTATAGTTTATCTTTGCTTTTAAATCGTCATAATCAAGAGAAGCATCTTCCTTAAGGTAGGCATAGACTAGCCTTGCCCCTGTAGCCTTGGCTACCATTTGCCAAGGAACGAGATTGGCGTGGTGCTCTAGGATTGTGATTAGGATCTCATCGCCTGCCTTTAGATTGTCTAGGCCATAGGAATAGGCCAAGAGATTTAGGGCTTCGGTTGTGGTCTTTGTGTAGACTATCTCATTCCTTGATCCTGCATTTATAAATTTCTTGATTACATCCCTGCCATTTTCATAGGCCTCTGTGGCGACCCATGACAAATAGTGGGCTCCCCTGTGGGGATTGGCGTTTTTGTACTTATAATAAGCATCAACAGCTTCTATGACCCTGTTAGGTTTTTGGCTAGTTGCTGCTGTATCTAGGTAGATTACATCCTTTCCTACCTTTTTTGAGTCAAGGTAGGAAAAGTCATTTCTAATTTTTTCTATATCCATATTAATGCCTGCTATTTAGCTTGTGGACTTGGTCTTTGATGTGATTTCTTAGATCTTCATCCTCAATTTTATCTATGGCAGGGGCAAAGTTTGCCTCTAGCATCATTGATTCTGCTTGCTTTTTGCTAAAGCCACGGCTCATGATGTAAAAGAGCATTTCCCTGTTCATCCTGCCCACGCTTGCGGCATGCTTGCCTGCTACTTCTCTTTCTTCATTGAGAAGGATTGGGGCAGACTTGTTGATGACTTGGTCTGATAGCATCATAGAATAATCTCCTATCTTGCCATCTGCCTTGGTACATCCACGTCTTAAATCTACTATGCCCTTAAAGTTCTTTTCAGCTTTTTCCTTTAGGGCCCCGTTAAAGAGGGCAGAAGAATCTGTCTCTAGGCCGTAGTGTTCATTTACAGCCATTAGGTCTAGGTATTCTTCCTTGGATTTGAAGTAAATACCATCTTCTATGACCTTGGCCTCATGGCCTCTTAGGATATTTCTGATGTTGACCATAGATTGGCTTGCCCCTATTTCTATATAGGTTATATCAAGCTCTGCCCTATCTCCAAGTCTTGTGGCTATGGAATTAAGGTTTGTAGCCTGGCTTAATAAATTAACTAGGACTACTAATTTCACCTTAGAATCTTCCTCAAGATTTACCCTTATTTGTGAGTTGATAAAGGCTTTTTCTGCCCCTTGGTCAGAGAAATCGACCAAGAAGGAAGACTCAGAATCCCTTCCTGCATTTATATCTATGGCAGAAACTAGGATATTATTGTCATCATCAAGCTTGAAATGAATAAATTCTGTATCCTTTTTATCCTTGATGTCGTAAGCCTTATAATAATTTCTAAAATCTCTGTTTTCTTTTTTTATTTCATCGCTTAGGCCGTAGATTTCTTCTGCAAAAGCTGCATCTACTTTATCTAAGCTTCCTTCTGAGTTTGCATTTTCAAAAGGAATTTTTTCTATTTCTACTAATTCATAATCAGCCGAATTTAGTCCTAGGTAGGCCCAAGTTGGCTGTCTCATTTGATTTATCTTTGTCATCAGCCGTTTGCTCCTTCAAGTTCCATATCGATTAGATTATTCATCTCAACTGCATATTCTAGAGGCAAGAGCTTTGATACTGGCTCTGCAAAACCTCTTACTATCATTGACTTGGCCTCATCTTCAGGAATTCCCCTGCTCATTAGGTAAAATACCTGGCTTTGGTCAATGGATCCGATTTTTGCCTCGTGGCCGCAGTCTACATCGTCATTTCTAATATCAAGCACTGGTATGGTATCTGACTGGGAACCTTCTGAAATCATGAGGTTTTCACAGTCTACGGTTGATTTTGAACCGGCTGAGTTTTTCCTCATTTCAACTAGGGAACGGGTCATGGACTTACCATTGCCTGCTGTAATTGACTTGGTTAGGGCTGTTGAATAGGTTTCTGGGGCAAGGTGAATCATAGAGCAACCATTGTCTATATATTGTCCATCACCTGCAAAGGTAATACCTGTGTATTCTGCCCTAGCCTTTCTACCAGCAAGGACTGAAGTTGGATAAAGCATGGATACCTTTGATCCAAAGGATCCTGATACCCAAATCATCTTGCCGCCTTCTTGGATTATGGCACGTTTGGTATTTAGGTTGTACATATTCCTTGACCAGTTTTCTATAGTTGAGAACCTTACTTCGGCATTTTTGCCGACAAAGATTTCTACAGAACCTGCGTGTAGGTTTACGACATTGTATTTTGGCGCAGAACATCCTTCTATGAAGTGAACCCTAGAATTATCTTCTGCTATTATCATTGTGTGTTCAAATTGGCCAGCTCCTGGGGCATTTAGCCTGTAGTAGGATTGGAGAGGAATATCTACCTTTACTCCTTCTGGAACATAAATTAGGGAACCACCTGACCAAACAGCACCGTGAAGGGCTGCATACTTGTGAAGTGTAGGTGGGATTGCCTTTTGGAAATATTTTTTGACTAGGTCTTCATGCTCTCTAATAGCTGAGGTGAAGTCCATGAAGATTACTCCCTGGTCTTCTAGGTGTTTTTGGATAGAGTGGTAAACTTCCTCACTATCGTATTGGGCACCTACACCAGCAAGAGATTCCTGCTCAGCTTGTGGGATTCCAAGCCTATCGAAGGTATCTTTGATATCTTCTGGTAGGGCTTCCCAGGCAGTTTTCTTATCTGTTGGTGGCTTGACGTATGTTGTGATATCTGCCATATCAAGCTCAGATAGGTCTGGTCCCCAAGAAGGGTTTGGAGTCTTTTCAAATATTTCAAGAGACTTTAATCTTCTCTTTCTCATCCATTCTGGTTCATTTTTCTTATCGGATATTTCGTTGACTATATCGGCATTAAGTCCCTTTTCAGTTATATCTGAATAGATAAATTCGTTGAAAAAGTCATAATAACCGCGGTCAATATCCTTTAGTTGGTCTTCAATATTGATTTCTTTCATATTACACCCATTCGTATCCTTCAGCTTCGATCCTATCCATTAGGTCATCTCCGCCTGAATATTTGATCTTGCCATCTTTTAGAATGTGAACATAGTCAGCCTTGATATTGGCCAAAATTTCCCTGTGGTGGGTAATAATTATAACAGATTTTTCCCCATCTAGGAAATCTTCTATACCCTTTGATACAATCCTTACCGCATCGACATCAAGACCTGAGTCTGTCTCATCAAGGAGGGCAAGCTTTGGACTTAACATTTGCATTTGTAGGATTTCTGATTTCTTTCTCTCACCACCAGAAAAGCCTACATTTACATACCTATTGGCATAAGAATCATCAAGCTTAAGGTCTTCCATCTCTTTTTGTAATTTTTTATTGAAGGCAAGGATTTTTGGCTTAGATCCTGTGATTTGCTCTTCAGAAATTCTTAGAAAGTCTGATAATTTTACACCAGGAATCTCATCTGGGTGTTGGAAGGACATAAAGATACCAAGTCTAGCCCTCTTATCAACGCTAAGATCTGTTATATCTTCGCCTTCAAAATAAATCTTTCCTTCCTTTACTTCATAAATAGGATTGGCCATGATGGCATTCATAAGGGTTGATTTACCTGATCCATTAGCCCCCATGACTACGTGGACCTCGCCCTTTCCTACCTTAAGGTCAATACCCTTTAATATATCTTTATCTTTCGCTGAAACGTGAAGATTTTCTATTTTTAATAATTCAGTCATATCTACCTCTTTATACTTCTCTTTTTTTCTACTCTTAAATCATACCTTTTTACTAGGGATTATCAATAAACTTCCACTAATCACAATACCCCAAAGGGCACAAAAAAACGAGCCCTTGCTCGTCTTGATGCTTGTTAGTAAGTAAGTATTTGTATGCTAATAGTTATTTAGCTTATTTTCTATTAAATCTATTAGCGATTTAACGGCTTCTTCTTCTTCATCGCCTTCTGCTCTTATGATAATGTCATCGCCTTTAGAAGCACTCATGCTCAGAACTGACATGATAGACTTGGCATTGTATGACCTGCCTGCTTTTTCGACACTTATATCACAAGGAAATTGAACGGCTTGTCTTATAAATATGGATGCTGGTCTAGCATGTAAACCAATTTCATTTGAAAGCGTTACTCTTTGTTCGTACATGATACCTCCTTCGTCATATATTCTTTTCCCTAATATAAGGATACTCGATTTTTGTTAATTTGCAAACGATTTTATAAAATATTTAAATATAGCTGAAACCCTTGCAGATTTCAGCTATTGCTAATTTAATTAAATTCTTTCGAGTAATTCTACTAAGAATTTGTAGTTATTTGCTACTGATTCTATATTTACCCTTTCTGCTGGTGAGTGGGCACCTTCTATATCAGGACCGAAGGAAATCATCTCTGTATCCTTGAGGGTCTTTTTGAAAAGTCCGCATTCTAGGCCACCGTGGGTAGTAGAAACTTGCATTTCATCTCCGTGAACGTCCTTCCACACTTCTTTTGCAAGGTCGATTATTGGGGAATCTTCCCTTTGCCAGCCAGAATATTCACTTACAACTTCAGCTTTGCCGCCAAAGTATTCTACAAGGAGGGCTTGTTTTTTGGCCCAATCTTCTTTTTGAGAGTCGATTTCTGACCTATTCATGAGGTTTACAAAGATTGAATCTTCCCTGTCTTCTAATAGTCCAAGGTTTGAGCTTGTAACAATTGATCCGTCTACCTTTTTATATAGACCATCGTGGATTGTGTATAAAAAGTCAATAATTCTATTTGAAAGGTCTTTGCTTAGGACCTTGCCATCAAAATTAGCTTCTTTTACCCAAATTTCCCCATCTGGATCTACATCCTTGTATTCGTTTCTAACCTCTGCAATTCTCTCATTGATTAGCTTTATAGCTTCATCCCTATTAGCTACAGCAAATACAGCGCTTGCTGCTGATGGGATGGCATTTCTCTTAACTCCACCATTTGCCCTTGCAATTTGTAGGCCATCAATTCCTTGGATAAGGCGAGCTAGGGTTTTTATAGCATTTAGCCTAAATTCATCTATTTCCATACCTGAATGGCCACCTGCAAAGCCCTTTAGGCCTACTTCTACAAAGTCTCCTTGGGCCTCTTCATATTCTTTAGGGAAATTTACTTCAAGGTCAAGACCACCTGCACAACCTACAGTTAGGATTCCTTCTTCCTCAGAATCTATGTTAATTAGGTATTTGGCAGTAATTTGGCTAAGGTCAAGTCTGCCTGCACCACCCATTGAGGTTTCTTCTTCTGTTGTAATAATTGCCTCGATTGGACCATGTTTTAGGGAATCATCGTCTAAGACAGCCATGATAAAGGCAACACCTATACCATCATCTGCCCCTAGAGTTGTGCCATCAGCTGTAATCCAGCCATCTTTTTCAATTAGCTTGATAGGGTCTTTTTCAAAATCGTGATCAGATCCCTCAACTTTTACACAAACCATATCCATGTGGCCTTGGAGGGCAACTATTGGGTGGTCTTCGTAGCCTTTTGATGCAGGCTTTCTAATAATCACATTTAGGGCCTCATCTTGGCTTACTTCTAGCTTTCTTTCCTTGGCAAAATTTACAAGAAAGTCAGATACTTCCTTTTCATTGCCGCTTTCTCTAGGAATTTCTGCTAGTTGTCTAAAAAATTTAAATACATAATCTGAATAAGCTTTATCCATTTATATCCTCCAAATATTGATTAATCATCATATTTTTGGCCCTTAAAATCTCATCAAAATCCTGGTAATAATCTCTTAAATTTCTAGGATTTCTGAATTTATTTCCATTTTTAAGCTTGGAATTGGCATTCATGCCTAGGCCAATAATATTTGAGACTTCTTCATTAATAATTATATTATACCTCTGAGATGTATTATTTCTTTGATAACCGACATTTTCAAGGTTAGAGACTATATTTTTTTGCCTATAAAGATAGTAGGGCTTGTAGGAAAATTTTCTTGTAAAGTCATCGATCATTTCTGAAATTATAAGGGCTTGGTCCCTCTCACCTCCTATATCCCTTTCCTTATATTTAGATCCAGATTTTATGGAAAGGGCGTGGAAGGTGATATTATCCGGTAAGAGTTCTCCTAGGATTTTAAAATTCTTGGCAAAATCTTTTGAACTTTCTCCTTCTAGACCGATTATAAAGTCCATATTTATTATAAAACCAAGGTCTCTTGCCTTTTTATAAATATTTAGGAAATGATTATAATCATAGGGCCTGTTGAGAGTTTTCAGGATATTTTTATTAAAGGTCTGAGGATTTAGGGAAATCCTACCAATTCCTCCTGCCTTTAGGAGTTCAAGCTTGGCCTTATCAAGGGTATCTTCCCTGCCAGCCTCAAAGGTAAACTCCTGGTAGGTAAATTTATTATTAATGGCGGCAAGCATTTTGATAATCTCATCCGCCCTCAAAAAGGAAGGAGTGCCCCCACCTATATAAATTGAATCAAGAGCCCCTGGAAGCTTGATTTCCTCAATTTCTCTTATCAAATATTCCACATAGGCTCCCCTATCGTGGTGGGGACCAACTAAAGTCGGATAGGAGCAATAATCACACCTGGTCGGACAGAAGGGGATATTTATATAAAGGCTAAAGGCTTTCTCATCAAAGGATAGCCTTTCTTGCTCGCTTTTTACATCAGCCAAAAGCCTAATTTTCTCATCTGAGACCTTGTAGGTCTCTTTTATTTCTGAAAGACTCTTGGCCTTTAAAAGCTTGGAGGGCTTTGATCCTGTAAGAGTCCCCCAGGGTGACTTGTAGCCTGTAAGGGCTGATAAGATTTCATAAAGATTTGCCTTAAGGTCCTTCTTATCAGCATATGGATGGGACTTGCCCTTATAAATAATTTCTCCATTGCCAATTGCAAGGTCAAAATCATCCTCGGTGAAATTTATATCCTGGTGGTCAAAAAATATATTTAGGATATCATATACGATTTTTCTTTTACTTTTATCTTCTAATTTTATCTTCATAGGAAAATTATACAAAATATTCAAAAAAAGACCAGGCCAATCAAATAGCCAAGTCTTTTTGAATAATTAAAATATTTTATTTTGCCCTTAAAAATTCTTCTGCCCAGGACCTATCTATCAAATGATTTAGGTCTTTTTTGATGATTTCCCCGTAATTCTTTACAATTGTATCATATAGGGTTCTAGAAAAATCTAGGCTTGCTCCTACATTTAGGGCTGTTTCTAGGTAAAATTTATCATTTTCTCCATAGTAGAAGCTTTTTATCTGTTCTGGCTTATAGGCAAAGTCATCGGAATGGACTAGGAAATATTTCATAAGCTCTATTACCCTATCGTCAAGGCCCTTTTCAAAGATTAAAATCTTCTCCTTCAGGGATGGATAGTCGTAAGTTATCCTAACTTTATGCTTGTAAAGCTCGTTTTTCCTATCTAGGCCAATTAGGCCGAGGGATGTGGAAAAGGCTAGCCTTGCCTTCTTATCTACAAAGTTTGGGTCATTTACAATCATAAAGGCATTTGCCTCATCTGTATAGGCAAAGCGGTAGTTTAGGACAAAGGCCCTGCCACATTCTGGGCAAGTCATTTCCCCAAATTCCCCTCTTAAAATCTCATCTCTTTCTGGTTTATCAGCAAAAATTGCTGTTGGCAAATCTTTTTCAAAGCCCATTCCGCACTTAGGGCAAGCTATTTCAAATCTTTTCTCTCTTCTTTCCATGTCTAATCTCCTTATCTTGGGATTCTTATATTAATATTTACCCAATTTGGAAGACTAGTCGTCAAATTTTACAGCCTTTAGGAGAGGTATAGCTAAGACCCCTGCTATGATTATTGAAATAACAGCGTTTGTTAGGGATACTCCTGCCTTTTGGATAACTTCTGCCATGGTTGCTTCAAGGGTTAAGCCTAGGATAAATTTATTTTTGATGAAAGTCTTGCCTAGGTATAAAACTACATAGGTGATTTGGCCTAAAATTGAGCCGACGATGATTTTTGGCTTATCTACAAGTTCTTTCCTATTTTTGTAAATCATGCCTGCCACAAAGGCCATGGCAAATTTGGTGATGAAGGTGATTGGAGCTGATGTGAAGTAAACTGGGTCAAATAAGTCAAATAAAGCTGATCCCACACCTGCTGCAAGTCCACCATTGACTGGTCCTAAGAGAAGACCTGCTAAGAGGCAAAATACATTTCCCAAATGAAACCTAGTTTGTCCAAGAGGAGTTACTATAGGTATTTGGAAAAACCTTGAAAATATGTACACTAGAGCTGTAAATAAACCCATGTATACGAGTTTCTGAGTTGTAAGTTTTTTCATAATAATCCTTTCTTTTCTATGCAATATTCTATCCTCTCTACTATACCATCTTTTAGAAATTTGTTAAAATAAATATAAAAAAGAAGCTAGTTTTAGCTCTTAAAAGTCTGAAATCAACGATTTAAAAATTTAACTTTTATGAGTAAATCTAGCTTCTTTTATATTTTATGCCTTGGCAGGGGCACTTTCCCTATCGATGGCCTTTAGTCTGTTTTCCTTAATTTCCTTCTGCCTATTATACTCGTGAAGAATCAATGATATTGTAACTATAGCATAGGATATGAAGGTCCTTAAATATTCACCGACCATGGCATCGCCTGTGGCTTCCTTACCTGCTAGTGGCATTATGATAAACATAAGGTGGAAGAGGGCTGTTCCTACGATAGCATTTACAATTGATGCCTTTAGGATTGATGCTCCTCCTACAAGAAGGGCTGCAGCTGCATAAAGGGCTGCTTGGTCAAGGCCTGCGTAGGTTGCAAGGGTGCCGATATTTTGTAAATATATAAGCTGCCCAAAGGCTGCTAAGACTGTTGAGTAAACAATTGATTTTACCCTAATCTTATCAGCATTTAGGCCTGAGTTATTGGCTACATCTTGGTCAAGGCCTACGGCCCTCATGTTTTGACCAAGCTTGGTCTTTTTAAAATATGTGATAAAGACACATAGGAGGGCGATCAAGACTATGGTTAGAACAGGTATATCAAATTTGATTTGGTCATTGCCAAGAGGGACTTGAAACCTGTATTTAAGGGCATTATCTATGGCTCCTGCTGTAGTTAGGGTGATGGAGTTTTTAATTCCAACCCCTGATGATAGAAGCATTGACTTATCCCTGATTGGGATGATTGTGCCTGTAAAAAACATTATTACAAGCATATAAACTCCCAGCATGAAGAAGGATAACATCATGGATGTGATCATCTCACGGCCCTTGGCCTTATTTAGGACATTTCCTGAGAAAAGACCAAGAAGGGCCGCTATTGGGAAGGCAATCACTGCTGCCACGGCTATGCCCGCGAGTCCTGTAAAACCTAAGTCTTGGGAGAATATTAGGCCTACTTGGGCAGCCATGGCACCTAGTGGTATACCGAAGTTGATACCCATACCTGCTATGATTGGGATAATTAGGCTAAGAACTAGGAAGGTATTTCTTACAAGCCTGTTTGCAAGCTCGCTTGTTATGAAGCCTATCTGGGCTCCACTTAAAAGATAGCCCACAAAGCAAATTACCATAAACATGATAGGTACGAGGTGTCTAGTTGAAAATCTTTTTTTAATCATTGTCTATCCTCCTTGTGAGGGCATAAACTATCATTCCGTTGGTTATAATTAGTCTCATAACTTCTGATACGTCTATAGACAAAAGTCCATTTATAACTGTAGGTGTGAGGGTAATTACCCCTTGAAATAGTAGGGTTCCTATGATTACGTGGCTTATCTTTGCCTTATTTAGGCTTGCCCCACCGATTAGGATGGAGGCGACCGTTTGGAAGGTAAAGGAAGCTGGTGCTTGGTAAAGCTGGATAAAACCATAGGATTGCTGGTAAACTACGATTCCTACTGCGGCAATAGCAGTTGATAAAACTACTGCCTTAAGCCTTACCTTTTTAATATTGATACCACTTGCCTTGGCATATTCATAATTTGAACCTACCACAGACATGGCTGTACCTGTCTTTGTCCTAAAAAGTCCCCAAATTAGGAAGGCTGCAAGGGCAAAGAAGAGGAGCATACCGACAGGTATCCTTACTCCAAAAAGGTCAAAGGCTAAAAAGTCTGACAAAATTCCCACAGATTTAACTCCACCAGAAGCATTTTCCATATTTTTCATCCAATAATCGACAACAGGGATTTGCTGACGAAGACCAGATCCTCCGTAAGATAGGACCGATACTGGGTTTTTGAATGGTAAAAATACATAGGCTATACACATAAAGGCTGTGAAAGAAAATCCAACATAGGTTGAAATCAACATCTCATCGCCAATTATCTTATTTAATAAAAGTCCATAGAAATATCCAAAGACTACTCCAATTATTGCCCCAATTCCCATGGTCACGATGATGCCGGCAAATCCTTGGATATCAAATTCTAGGGAGATAACTGCTCCAAGGATTCCGGCAACTATACCAATAGGAATACCGAAGTTAAGGCCGCAGCCTGACTCGATCATAGGGATTAAGGATAGGGTAAGGATGGCAAACATACCAAACCTTGCTATGACATTTTCTAAGGAGGATTTTACTCCAATTCCAGCGGCAGGAGCTGCTAAGAATAAGCTTAGCAAAAATAGGCCGATTATAAATCTGGCTATCCCTACTTTTGAGATAAATTCTTTAATTTTCTCCATTTACTAGCTCCTCTCCACTCATTAGTAAACCAAAATCTTCAGCACTTGCACTAGGATCAAGAATGCCTGCAATTTTTCCCTCGCAGACTACTCCAATCCTATCACAGACTGACTGCAATTCCTCAAGTTCTGAGGAAATCATAATTATTGTTGTTCCATCTTCTCTATTTGCCTTTCTTAGGGCATCAAGGACAAGAGCCTTGGCCCCGACATCTATTCCCCTGGTTGGCTCAGATACAAATAAAAGCTCTGGCTCCATGGAAAAGGCCTTAGCGAGGCAGACCTTTTGCTGGTTGCCTCCTGAAAGCCTACCCACAAGCTCATCTGGCCCTTGGGTTTTAATGGCAAGGCTTTCTATATATTTGTTGGCATTAGCGACAATTGCCTCATCGTCCCTAAATTTGAAGGCTAGGATTTTTTTGACAAATTTATCAAAAACTTCCATGGCATTAAAGGCAATATTTAGGGCAATATCTTCGCCAAGTAAAAGTCCAACACCACGCCTATCTTCAGATACAAAGGCGATTTTCTTCTTTAAAATCGAGCTGGTATCAGATAGTTTTAACTCTTCTCCATTAAAGATTGCCCTGCCCTTTACAGGGTAGGTGCCAAGGATTCCGTTGGCGATTCCTAGTTTTCCCTGGCCTGCAAGGCCTGCCAGGCCAAAGATTTCTCCACGTCTTACCTTAAAGCTTGCATCATAGACCATCTCTCCAGGCATCTCTACATAGAGATTTTGGCTTTCAAAGATGATGTCATTTTCATCGATATTTCGATCATCTTTATCCTTATAGGCTTCCCTATTGGATTTACCCATCATCCAGCCGGCAATTTCTTTTATCTTAAGGCCCGCTGCCGGTCTATTTTCAACAATTTCCCCATCTCTTAGGACAATTACCTTATCGCAAAGCTCTAGGATTTCCCTAAGCCTGTGAGAGATGAAAATTATAGCTATTCCCTTAGCAGCAAGTCTTTTTAGGGCTGATATTAAGATATCTGCTTCAGTTTCTGTAAGAACGGCTGTAGGCTCATCCATTATCAAAAGCTTGATATTTTCCCTTTTGATCTCCCTTGCTATTTCTATAAATTGCTTGTGGCCAACTGGAAGCTCGCTTACATATTCGCTTGGGTTTAGGTCGACTCCAAGCTTATCAAGACTTTCTTCTGTGTCTTTGATATTTTTATCTTTATCTATTAGCTCATAGCCCTTGCCACAGACCTTTGAAATTGGAGTCTTTTTAGTCTTTTCCATATTTAGGGTCACATTTTCAGCTACGGTAAAGCCTGGTATTAGGGAAAATTCTTGGTGGACCATGCCGATTCCTGCCTTTAGGGCATCGGTTGGATTTTTGAAGTCGATTTTTTCCCCATCAAGGGTAATCTCTCCCTCATAACCACCGGTATCTTTTATAAATTCCATACCAAAGATTATATTCATAAGGGTAGACTTGCCGGCCCCATTTTCTCCTACAAGGCCTACTACTTCTCCCTCATCTATTGTAAAATTTACATTTTTTAATACATTATTTTGACCAAAGCTCTTGCTCAGGCCCTTTATCTCCATTAACATTTATTACTCACTTACTTTTACTAAGCAAAGCCTAAGAAGCGGAAAGCTCCACCTCTTAGGCCCAGAATTTACTCGAATTTACCTTCGGATTCTTTTTGCTTTTCAACCATATCTTCTACGTTTACGTTAATCTTTCTATACTTATCGTCTACCTTTTCTTCTGTCATTCCTAGGTAGCCCTTGCCAAATACATAAGTATCTTGGGCAACTAGGGCGAAGTTAGGAAGTTCTTCCCCATTTTCCATGTTGACCATCTTTGATACAACCCATTTAGCTCCGTCTGTTTGAGCCTCAAAGGCTTTTTTGATGTCATCAGCATTGTTAATATCTGCCTTACCATTAAGTACATCTGTTACTAGGTCAACTGCTGCAAGTGTGCTTGAGTAACCAAGTGAATATGCCCATGTACCCATTCTATCCTTACCGCCTTTTTCGATTACGACTTCTTCAACTCTCTTTAAGATTTTTGGCCAATCGCCTGCTATATCATCAAGTCCTATAGAGAAAGCTGATGGATAACCCATGATTGGGCTTGGTAGGTCTGGTTCAACAAAGATTGCTCCACCTTGGGCTACTCCTCTTAGGAGTGGTTCTGTAAGGGCATCGTTAGTTGTGAAAAATGCTGTGTCTTTGCCGTATTTCTCAATCCATGGTCCGATATTTTCAGCTAGGTATTGTTGGGCACCTGGTACACCGATGTCTGTTGTTGGGTCTGGTGCGTTTAGGGAAATAAATTCCATACCTAGGTCTTTACAAGCTTCTTCCATAATAGCACGTCTTATAGCAAGAGTTTCAATTGCCATGTGTCTTGGGAAGGTTATGTGGGCAAATTTCTTAGCGCCCATCTTTTGAGCTGCCTTTATCATCCTGTAGCCCCTTGAGATGTTATCAACATCCACTACTAGGTCTGCTACACCTGAAGTCATTAGGATATCTTCTTGAGGTGTTAGGTCAACTAGGATGATGTCTGGTCTAGATTTTCTAATATCTGTAAAGGCTGCTGTTGTACCAGGAACTGATTGGTTAACAATAATCGCCTTCATTTTTGGGTCATCAGCCATAGCCTTAATCTTAGAAATTGTAGTTTCCATCTCAGCTTCAAATCTGTCTGGATAGGTATCGTGAACTATAACTCCACCTTCAGAAGCCTTGCCATATTTTTTAATAGCAGCCTCTGCTCCACGGATTTCATCCTCACTTTGAGATACGGTACCAGTTACAAGACCGATGTGGTAATCTTCGCCTTCCTTAAGCCTTTCGTACTGAGCCTTGTTAGCCACGGCTACTTCTGCCTTATCCTTATCCTTAGCATCATTTGCATCTTTTGACTCAGATGCTTCTTGCTTAGCACCATTATTTGCCGCCTTGTCATCTACCTTCTGACATCCTATCAGGCCAATAAAGACAAAAGCCAATAAGAATAGTGATGTCATTTTCTTCATCATTGATTTCATTTGTTACTCCTTTATCATATTATAGTGATAATTATATACCCGCTTTGATACCTTGTCAAATATATTTGATAAATTCTTTTATAAGTATTTTATCATATTACTTAAATATTCAGCTTGTTATCCTTTTCCTTACCTAACAATTTTTATTCAATTAAAAAATCCCTAAGATTTTTTACTTCTTAGAGATTCTTTAATCTTAAAATCTATATAATTTACGAAAAAGGCCACAAGGACTCCGATTAGGGTGTCAATTATCCTGTTGATGGCGAAATTAAAAGGCACAAGGTCGCCTGCGTGGTTGATGGTAACTGACAAAAATACTATACCCGCTATGGATACGGCATCTTTTTTATTTATATTTGCCATGACCCATATTACCACTGTCACAAGGATTGCCGTGATAATGAGCCTTAAAAGGTCAGGAATTGACCCAGGAGGGAAAATCAAAAGGTAGGCTAGGCCCACAAAGCCTCCAAAGATTGTCCCTATTATCCTGCCTAGGCCCTTGTGGTAGGTTTGGTGGACATTTTGCTGCATGCAAATGATAGCAGCAATTGCCGAATAAAAGGCAAGGCCCTCGCCTGGCCTAAAATGGGATATAATCATGGAAATAAGGACGGCAAGGCCCGTTTTTCTAATCCTTGGCCCTGGCATCCTTAATTGCATAGGACTCCTCTTAAGTAGTCATAAAAGCTTTCTTCGTTTACCTTATTTACCAGATAGGCCTTTGGTCTTTGTGATGAATGGTCGATTGTCTTTTCATCAAAATTTACCTTAAGACCTGCCGCATCAAAGATGAAGGCCTCTGGCCTTTGGGATAGGTAGAGAAGGAGGGCGCTAGCAAGGGCTTCTTTATCATAATTTTCCAAAATTCTTGCTAGATTAGGGTCGGAGTTTTTGAATTTTTCCAAATCTTCATCATCAAGGATGAATTTTTTTGCAAATTTCTCATCTATGGCAAATATTTCTATTCCTGATCCTAAAATAAAATCAAGGTCTTCAAGGTCTTCCTTGTCCATTTTTTTAGCATCTGGCAAGATTAAAAATATGTGGTCGATAAAATCTATCAGGTCATCAAATTCTCTAAGGCCCTTGGCAATATTTCCTAGGTCCCCAGATGCGATTATATCTAATCTTCCGCAGTCAGATGCGATATCGTAGAGATTTTCAAAAGCGTCCATATCTTCTATATAATCGCCACTTGCCTTAAAAATTTCATCATCAAAGGCAGCTTCCTTGTCATCATAGTTTCTTGCCACGGATAAAAATAGGCCTTCCTCATTAATAAGGCCCAAAATATTTTCACCGGCTGCCCTACTTGACATATAAGACCTATTTGCTGAAAGTCCCACAAGCTCAAAATCATAGGAGTCTAGGGCCATTTTTATAAAAAGCCCATCAGCTGGGCTAAAGTTTGTATCTATATAAATAAAGGGTTTTTGATATTCCATAATTCTTCCTTTCTGCTTACTTACTATACTAAAAAACCCGACTTTTTAAAGCCGGGAGATTTTTTTTGTGACCTATCTTCCACTGTCATTCTGACGAGCATTGCTAGGAAGAATCCCATAAAGATAGGTTATTTTTATACGTCCATAAAGCCTTTCTTGTATTTTTTAAGGCAAGCCATATAAATTAGGCCCACAATTATAGCTAGGACAAGGATAATAAGGCCAACTGCAATAACCATAGATCCTGTAAGACCCTCTATTAGGAAAAATCCTCCAACAAGAAGGCCTGTAACAAGCAAGGACCCTAAATAGAAAATTATTGACTTCACAGGATTTGCCTGTTGAACTTCTTGAGGCTTCTTCCAATTGGTATTGACCACAAAGGTCCCAAAGTAAAGGCTAATCATTGTCGCAAAGGCCCCTCCTAAGCTTAGGCCCAGGAAGAATAAAAGGCTATTAATAAGACCAAGACTTAGAATTAAGCCATAGGCTGTGGCAAGTATTAGATTAAAAATACTTATAACCACATAGCTTGAAGTAAACCTAGCCAACATATGACTTTTAGGGTCTATAGGTAGGGTCTGGATTAGGTAAAAGCTCTTACCCTCCCTAGAAAGGGAAGTGGTCGCTGGATTGCCATTAGTCCAAATAAGAAGACTTAGGGCAAAGGCCGCCGCAAAGCATATAAGAGATGTCATTGAGCTTTGAAATAAAGCAGGGTCCACATCCCCTAAAAGATTCTTACCTGTAGTAAAGCCCATAATCGAAAAGATTATTAGCATAGATATAGGGCCTGCCACAAAGACTATATTTGAAAATAAGGTCTTAATATCCTTAAGGAAAATATCCTTAAATTGGCTGGATGTTTTGATTTCAACATCCTTGGCCTTGACCTTCTTTTTCTTATCCATATCTATGTGGTCATCAAAGACCGCATCAAAATAATACTTATCTCCAAGCTTGTAGACTAAAAATAATACTAGAGCCGCAAGAGCCAAGAGTAATAGGCTAAAGCCAAGTCTTTGGATTATAGGTCCAGAAAGAGCAAGGCCAAAAATCTTTGCATTAAAGAAGACATTTGACACATTTCCCAGCATGGATGTGATATTATCCACATCTATATTAAAAGAAGGACTAGTCTTTGATGATGAGGAGAAGGAGAAATAATAAATCACTCCCATGACCCCAAACATCAAAAGATATCCCAGGGTCTTAAAAAGCTTGGCATGCCTATTGACATTGGTAAATTTCTTAATCAGTAAAATCATCAGGCAAATAAGCCCATAAGGTATAGCAATCATTGGAAGGAGGGTGATAAGGCCCAAAATCAAAGTCATTGGGTCAAAACCAGCCTCGCCAAAATATATATATAGGCCAATGGCAAAAAATAGGAAAAAGTCAAAAAATGAGCTTATCCCGCCGATTACCTTGCCCAAGAAAAGCTCGCCCTGGCTTAGGGGTAGGGTTTGGTAATTGGAAATATCTGCCTTGGTGAAATACTTTGAAAGGATATCAGGCACATAAAATATGAAGATCATCATGGTGATGGCCATGGCAAAATTTACAAAATACATGTAATTTTGACCAGCTCCCACATAAATCATGGCGCTTGCCTTAAAGACCCCTATAAATATGGCCCCCAAAAATACATAGGTCCAAATAAATAGGATTATCCTCATCAAGTAGTTTTTAGGCATATTTGCAACTTGCTTTGATGGCCTATAGGGGAAGAAACTTTCCCTTAAAGCATAGGCTGCTATGGTTTTAATATTCTTGCTTTTCATCTGTAAGCTCCAAGAAAATTGATTCAAGAGACCCGTCGTTATTGGCAATATGCTTAATCTCATCAAGGGTACCGATAGCAATAAGCTTGCCCTTAGAAATAATGCCTATCCTATCGCATAATTCCTGGGCCACTTCCATAACGTGGGTTGAAAACATGACACACTTGCCAGCCGCAGCCCTTTCCCTAAGGATTTTCTTAAGATTAAAGGCAGACTTGGCATCAAGGCCAACCATTGGCTCGTCAAGGATTAAAACCTGTGGGTCATGGATTAGGGCACCTATTATAGCAAGCCTTTGGGCCATACCATGGGAATAGGTTGAAATAGGGTCTTTCATGGCCTCTCTTATATCAAAATAATCCAAATAATGTTCAAGCCTTTCCTTCCTAGTCTCAGTATCCACCCCATAGATATCTGCTATGAAATTTATATATTCATTTCCTGAATAATTTTCAAATAATTCTGGATTATCAGGCACATAGGAAAACTGGCTCTTGTAGGCTATAGGGTCATCTTCGATACGGAGGCCATTTATAAAAATCTCCCCCTTAGTCTTAGAATTTATCCCTACAATAGACTTGATGGTAGTAGACTTACCAGCTCCATTAGGTCCAAGAAAACCAAAGATTTCCCCATCTTTCGCCTCAAAGGAGATGTCATCCACCGCCTTTTTTCCTATCTTATATTCCTTAGTAAAATTTTCAACTTTAATCATAAAAATCCTTTCTAATCTCTAAGAATCGTTTTTAATATTTTACCCGATTAGATGGAAAATATACAATATTTATAAAAATTAATAAAAAAATACCCTCGGGATCTTTAATCCTAAGAGTATTTGTCTTCTTATCCAACCAAATCAGAATAATCTTTTAGCTTGCCTAGGGCTTGGTTTTCTATTTGACGGATTCTCTCTCTGGAGAGGTCGTAGATTGAACCTATTTGCTCTAGGGTTTTTGGTTTTTCGTTGTCTAGGCCGTACCTGTAGATTATGATTTGCTTTTCCCTATCTGTTAGTTGGTCTAGGGCTTGCATTAGGAAGTTTTCCATGTCTTTTTCTAAGATTAGCATATCTACTGGGGTTGACTCATCTCCTACCATATCCATTAGCTCATCTCCTGTGGAGTCTTCGCTGTCTAGGTTGATATTTAGGGAGGTGGAGTTGACTTGGTTTCTATTTATTAGGAAAAGGTCATCGGCTTGTTTTTTGTTGATGCCCTCGTTTTCTAATATCCTGTAGAGTTCCTCATCGCTTGCCTCTGGGTTGGCCTTTAAGATTTGTTTAAGCTTGTTTAGTTTTAAGTATTTGCCTGCTGGAATCCTGATGGTGTGACCTTCTTTGTTGATGGCCTTTCTGATGGCCTTATCTATCCACTTGTAGGCATAGGTTGTAAATTTGTAGCCTAGGCTTAGGTCAAATTTCTCCGCTGCCCTTATCATGCCGAGCATGCCTGATTGGACAAGGTCTTCTAGGTCTAGGTCGTTGCCGTGGGACCTAAAGAAATAGGATGCACGACTCCTTACTAGGCCCTGGTTTTTTTCGACTAGGGCTGCTAGGGCGTTTTGGTTGCCAAGCTGGAATTGCTCTACTATCTCCTCGTTGTTTAGGTCTGATAGCTTCATCATGTCCTTGCGCTTTATTGGGGCAAGGGAGGTGTTGACTCCTTTTTTGGCTGATCCAATTAAATCATCGTCGTCATCATCGTCAAAATCATCGTCATCTTCTGCGATTATTTCTAATATTTCTTCTCTTTGGTCTTCTGTTAGAGAATCTATGATTTTTAACAAGTCTTCATCGGTCATATCTGGATTGTCCAGATATTCTTTTAGCTTTTCTAAAGTTTCCTTATCTTCTAAATTTATTTTATCCATATTATCACCCATTTTTGAATTTATTTATCTTTATCCTCATCTTCTAGCTTGATCTTAAGCTGGTCAAGTTTGGCTGCAAGAGATTTTGATATAGGATAGGCGCTGTAGTTGTGACTAAAATTTGCCTTTTGACTTTTTTTAATCTTTCTTCTTAGGGCCAATAGGTCTCCCCTTAGCTCTAGGGCTGTCATCCTGCTTGCTCCCTTGCCTAGGGCCATATTTTGCACTGCCCCATCATCTGTTACTACCTTGACATTGTGACGGCGACCTACTCTTGCAAGCTCTGCTTCTATATAGGTATCTGCCGTTTGAAACCTCTTTGTATAGACGATTTTCATCTTATACTTTGTTTCTATGGTTTCTTTAAGTCTATCAAGGTTATAGGCATCAAAGACTATTACCATCTCTTCTGCCCTTAGCACACTATATTCAGCCATTTCTTCTATGAGCATATCCCTTGCGGCTGCAAGGTTTGTTTTTGATAAGTCCTTTAAGTCCGGCCATTTGTTGATGACATTGTAGCCATCGACATAGGTTATGTTTTTTTTAGTCAAAGCCATTTTGTCTTAGGACCTCATACATGGCTATGGCTGAGGCAACAGATGCATTAAAGCTGTTTACAAAACCCTTCATCGGTATATTAATTAGTATATCACATTTCTCTCTTACAAGTCTAGAGATACCCTTACCTTCATTACCTACTACTAGGGCAATTTTGCCCTTAAGGTCGGTTTTATCTATCTCTTGGCTTCCTTCGCCTGCTAGGCCATAGACCCAAAATCCCTCTTTTTGGATTTCTTCTATGGTTCGAGAAATATTTTTTACCCTTATTATATTGATGTTATTTATTGCTCCAGCACTTGTTTTATAGACTATTGGACTTACCTCAGCTGACCTTCTTTCTGGGATAATTACCCCATCAAAGCCAAAGGCTTCGGCACTTCTTACTATAGCTCCTAGGTTATGAGGATCTTCTATTTGATCTAGGATTATTAATCTCTTGTAAGAAGCTATGTCAGCTAGGTCCTTATATTTAAAACTTTCCACATCTAGGGCAACCCCTTGGTGGTTCATATCTATTTTATCAAAAAAACTCTTATCTACAAAATCTATTTCAATATTTTTTGCCCTTAGCTTTTTTATAAGCTTGTCAATTATCTTGGAATTTTGCCTTAGGATGTAGGCCCTATAGATTTCAATGTCTGAATCTAGGGTGTCTAGGACTGGTTTTCTGCCATATATTCTATCCATTAGCTTATCTCCCATTTGACCCCATCACGGGTATCTTTTAGGCTTATGCCCATTTCTAAAAGCTCATCCCTGATGGCATCAGCTTTAGCAAAGTCTTTTGCCTTTTTGGCAGCAGCTCTTTCTTCAATTTTTGCTAGGATAAAGTCTTCGTCTATATCTAGGCTCTTTTTCTTGGCCACAAGGCCTAGGACATCGTAGAGACTGTCATAGAGAGCCTTAGTTTTTTCTATGAAGGCCTTTGAAGAAGCAGAACTTATATTTGTATTTATAAATTTGGCTAGGTCAAATAAAACTGTGATGGCATCTGCTGTATTTAGGTCATCTTCCATGACTCTTATAAAGTTAGCTTCAGCAGCTTCTAGATTTGCTAGAAGTTTTTCTTCGCATTTCTCCATAGGCCTATCGCTTGCCTTAGCTAGGTCTTCTTCAAGCTTAAAGGCTGCGTTATTTAGCCTATTTAGGGAATTTTGAGCCTGTTCAATTATTTCCCTGGTGAAGTTGATTGGCTGTCTGTAGGATGTGGTCAAAAGCCAAAATCTGATAGTCATTAGGTCATATTCCTTCTTGATATCATCAAGGGTAAAGAAATTGCCTAGGGACTTACTCATCTTTGTTCCATTGACCTGAATCATGCCGTTGTGCATCCAGTAATTAGCAAATTTCACTTCGTTTAGGGCTTCTGATTGGGCTATTTCATTTTCGTGGTGAGGAAATTCCAAATCTTCCCCGCCTGCGTGTATATCTATGGTTTCGCCTAAGATTTTCTTATTCATGGTTGAACATTCTATATGCCAACCAGGCCTACCGGCTCCCCAAGGAGAATCCCAAGCCACTTCGCCCTCGATTTTTGTCTTTTTCCAAAGGGTGAAGTCTGCTGGGTTTTTCTTGCGGTTTGTATCCTCATTATCAAGCCTGTTGCTGGCCCCATGCATGAGGTCGTCAAGATTTCTTCTTGATAATTTACCATAATCAGCTTTTTTGCTTACATCAAAGTAAACATCCCCATCTGATTCGTAGGCCACACCCTTTTTTACAAGGCCATCGATGAAGGCGATTATATCATCCATCACCTCGGTTGCCCTTGGGTGGATGGTGTCTTCTTCATCTAGGTTTAGGTCCTTGGCATCTGCCATATATTGGGCTATATAGCGGTCTGTGACCTCTTTTGTAGTAATACCTTCCTCGATTGATTTTTTGATTATCTTATCATCGACATCGGTGAAGTTTACCACATATTTTACATCATAACCCCTATATTTTGCAAAACGTCTGAAGGTATCAAAGACAACTAGGGGTCTGGCATTGCCTATGTGCATATAATCATAGACTGTAGGTCCGCAGACATACATCCTTATTTTGCCTTCTTCGATTGGTTTAAATACTTCTTTTTTTCTACTAAGAGTATTATAAATTTTCATTAAAAATTATCCCTTACAAATTCTAGCCTTTCCTTAACTAGGTCCTTGCCCATGATTAGGAAGGCATTTGATAAGTCTGGGCCATGAACTGAACCTGTTACAGCTGCCCTTACTGGGAACCATAGATTCTTGCCCTTGATGCCTGTCTCCTTTTGGATAGTCTTCATAATTGATTTAGCAAAGTCTGGATCAATTTCCTTAACTTCTGCAAGATGGTCTAAGAATGCCTTAAATAGGATTCTAGCATCATCTGTAGAAATAGCTTCTTTTGCATCATCATCATAGTCTATATCGGCACTCTTTATATAGTAGTTTTTAACAAGTTCAGCTGCATCAGAGAACTTATCAATGGCTGATTGCCATGTTTCAGCAAGGAGAACTAACTTGTCATGGTCATAAGACTCATCAATTAGACCAGCCTTAATTAGGTATGGTTTGATATCTTCTGCAAGCTCTTCTGGGCTTAGGTACCTAACATAGTGGCCATTGACCCAATCAAGTTTTTTCTTATCAAAGACAGCACCAGTCTTATTTACCCTATCAAAGTCAAATTGCTTAGCTAATTGATCAAGAGTAAATATTTCTTCTTCACTATCAGGTGACCAACCAAGTAATGATAGGAAGTTGATGAGGCCTTCTGGAGTGTAACCTTCTTCGATAAAGTCCTCAACCATGCCATCGCCATTTCTCTTAGAATATTTCTTGTGGTCCTTATTTAAAACTGTAGGTAGGTGGATATATTCTGGAGCTTCCCAACCAAAAGCTTCATATAGGTAAACATGCTTAGGTGTAGAAGAAATCCACTCATCACCACGAACAACATGGGTAATGCCCATCAAATGGTCATCCACAACTACAGCAAAGTGATAAGTTGGGAAACCATCTCTCTTAATAAGAACTTGGTCATCTTGGTCATCAGTATTAAAGGTAATCTTGCCCTTAATTCTGTCATTAAAGGAAATATCATAATCCTTTGGTAATTTTAGTCTAACAGTATGTTCTTCCCCATTAGCAACCCTTTGTTTAGCTTCTTCAAGAGGGATAGAACGGCAAAGGCCATCATATTTTGGTGTAAGACCATCAGCTCTCATTTGATCTCTTACCATATCCACTCTTTCTTGAGAGCAGAAGCAATAATAAGCCTTACCTTCATCAATTAATTGGTCGATATATTTATCATAAATGCCAGCCTTAACCCTTTCAGATTGGATATATGGACCAAAATCACCCTTTTCGGTAACCTCGCCATTTTCATCAAGCATAACACCTTCATCAATCTCAACACCAGACCATTTAAGGGCCTTAAGAAGATTTTCAAGGGCACCTTCCACAAAACGTGTCCTATCAGTATCCTCAATTCTTAAAATCATCTTTCCGCCAGTATGTCTAGCATATAGGTAGTTAAAAAGGGCAGTCCTTAAACCACCAATGTGTAGATATCCTGTTGGAGAAGGTGCAAATCTCACTCTAACGTCACTCATCATAATCTCCTTTATAGTTTTTCTTTAAATCATTTCTTACTTCTATTATAATATAAAATTTAAAATTAATAAATAAGTAAACAAAGGGAAGCAACTCCCACTTCCCTTCAATACCTTAACTTATCTAATTATAACATTATTTTCTATATAAAGCAACTTTATCTGTTGTTATTAGGGGTTTTTCTTATACAATATTAGATTATTATTTACTGTTATTCTTCGTAACTTAATATCAAAATAAATTATTATTATTTACAATTGAATCTTCGTCTAAAGGAGGGGCGAAGGGGGCGGCCGATGCCCCCTCATGCCCCTCCTTAAACCTCCCCATTTCACCCCCTCCCGGCTCCTTAAGCGGAGTGCGAAAGAGGAAGATTTTTTTCAAAAATCTTCTTTGTTATGGTGGATTACTTCGTATTTATTTAGCCTTGTTCATTCTGATTTAAAATCAAAAGTCCCCTAAAAATCACAATCTAGTCCAACTAGGATTTTTATAGTTACCTATCATCTTAGTATTAACAATATTTTTATTTAAGTGTTGTTGTCAGTGTGATTTTCTTTACGGTGACTTTTTATTTTAAATCTTCCAATAGATTAGAAAACCTATCGCTATCGCGATAAAAATATAAGCCCCACTTATCGCAATGTTTGCGATAGCAAACGAGCCTTAGAACTGCTCACAAGTTACCATTCTCTCAGAAAACAGACCTATATACCAAAGGTCGGGAGATTTTGTAAATGAATGAGCCGTTTAAAAATCTGATTGTTTGAGCGTAGCGAGTTATCAGATTTTAGGCGAATGAATGTCAAAATCACTAAGAATATAGATAGCTAATACAAGGGGGTTTGTCTACCAAGAGAGGCTTGCCGAAGGCAAGCTTCTAATCATGCTCCCCGCTTTAGGGGCCGCCTGGGGGTGTAACGGAGAGGGGTTTAAGGGGAGGCCGATGAGGGACCATGCGGAAGGTCCCTTGGGCCTCCCCTTATTACGAAGATTCAATAGTATATAAATATTATTATATATAAGATAAAGTTACGAAGAACAATACTATATGATATTGTATCACTAAAAGAAAAGACTCTTGGCCCTCCCCCTTTGGCGAAGTCATCAGCTTGATGACAATAATTTAATATGAGATAAAATAACGAAGAAAAATAGTAAATAATTACCATTCATTTAAAAAATAAAAAAAATGCTTTTATCTTGGATAAAAAAAAGGGGATAATTAGGGGGAAGCCCCCTAATTCCCTTTTTATTATTGTAAGAAAAACTCATCTAATGATTTCTTACTTGCAAATGGTGAAAGCCTCACAGCTATTTCTGTGCCTGCTTCCTTTAATTTCTTAAATATCCTCAAATCATTATCATCTACTGCCACTTCTTCTGTTAGGCTTTTTTTGCCCTCTTGCATGTGGATTATGCCTATGTTTAGTTTTTCGATTTTTATGCCGGAATCTGCGATTTTTTCTAAATCTTCTGGGCTTTCTACTATGGTGAAGTAGTCTCCTGGGTTTTTTTCTAGAAAATCTCTCACATCTGCCACTTTTAGGTAGGTCGCTTCAATATTTTCTGGAATTGTTAGGTTCATTACTTCTTGTCTAAAGTCATCTATGGCCACCCTATCATTGGCTATTATTACCTTATCTATCCCGTATTTTTCGCACCATATCTCTACGACCTTGCCGTGGGATAGGCGGGAGTCGATTCTTACTAATGGGATTTTCATTTAGGCCCTCCTTATATACATTTCTTTTGGCTCATCTATGATTAGATCAGGCTTTCCTTCTTCTAGGATTTTCCTATCCCTAAAGCCCCAAGAGCAAGCTACTGTGTAGATATTTGCGTTTTTGCCGCATTTTATGTCTACTTCGCTATCTCCAAAATAGATTATATCTGAATTATTTACCCCAAATCTCTCTTTTAAGATCATGATCCCTTCTGGAGATGGCTTTCTTTGGTAATCTTCCCTATAGCCTAGGATGTAGTCAAAATAGCCCTCCCCAAAGACTGCTGGAATTACCTTATTACAGGTTTCATCTGGCTTATTGGAAAAGCAAACTAAGGGCTTGCCGGTTTTTTTAAGCTTATCTAATACTTCTTTTATCCCATCATAAGGCCTTGTAAGGTGGGATGGGTTATCGTCATAGGCCTTGTTGTAGGTATCTAGGAAATCTTTTCTGTAGGAAGCATCCCTTTCTGCTCCCACATAGTCTAATACTTTTTCGCAAAGGACTACTGGCCCATTGCCTACAAATTTTTCGACCATGACTTTTGGACACTCGCTAAGGCCAAAGGCTTTTAAAGTTTGGTTTATAAAGTAAGTTATGGTATCTATCGTGTATAGCAAAGTACCATCTATATCAAATATATACATAAGTCTCTCCTCATTTCTTATGATTAATATACTTGTTTTAGCCCCTTATGGGTAATTTTTTGTAAATTTAAGAGCAAATTTCTAATTTTTGGGTATAAAATAAAGTAATAATATAGAAAAGAGGAGCTTATGAGCGAGATTAGAAATTTATCCATGCTTAGTGACTTTTATGAGTTTACAATGGCGGCTGGATACTTTGAAAATGGTATGAAAGATAGGGTAGCAGTCTTTGATGCCTTTTATAGGAAAAACCCCGATGGCGGTGGTTATGCTATCTTTGCAGGTCTTAACGATGTAATCGACTTTATCAAGAACCTACATTTTACAGAAGATGATATAGAATATTTTAGAGAAACTGAAAACTTCTCTGAAGAATTTTTAGACTACCTTGCTAATTTTAAATTTACAGGCGATGTGTGGGCCTTTCCTGAAGGGTCTGTCATGTTTCCTGGCGAGCCAATTATTACTGTCAAGGCCCCTATCATTGAGTGTTCAATTATAGAAACTTATTTGCTCTTGTCAATGAATTTTAATTCACTTATAGCAACTAAGACTAACAGGATTGTATCATCTGCTAGGGGCAGACTAGTTATGGAATTTGGGGCTAGACGTGCCCAGGGAGCTGATGCTTCAATTACAGGAGCTAGGGCTGCCTATATTTCTGGTGCCCCACTTACATCCAACACTTATTCATCACAAAAATACGGCTTTAAGGCGGCTGGAACCATGGCCCACTCATGGATTCAAGCCTTTGACTCCGAGTATGAAGCCTTTAAAACCTATGCAAAGATGTATCCAGATAATTGCATACTCTTGATAGATACCTACGATACCCTAGAATCAGGCCTTGTTAATGCCATGAAGGTCTTTAAGGAAGAGCTTGTACCAAAGGGACTTAAAGGTGGAGTTAGGATTGATTCGGGAGATCTTGCTTATCTTTCTAAGGAAGTTAGGAAAAGACTTGATGAAAATGGCCTTAAGGACTTTACCATAGTCGCTTCCAATTCCCTTGATGAATTTAAAATCGAATCCCTCCTTGCCCAAGGAGCAGAAATCGACTCCTTTGGTATTGGTGAAAGGCTAATTACAGCCAAATCTGACCCGGTTTTTGGCGGCGTTTATAAGCTTGTTGCTATGGAAAAGGATGGAGACCTTAAGGCTAAGATTAAGGTGTCAGAAAATGTTGAAAAAATCACAACTCCTGGCTTTAAAAAGGTCTACAGGCTCTATGACAAGGCTAGTGGCAAGGCTGAGGCTGATTATATAGCCCTTGCCCATGAAGAAGTTGACGATTCTAAGCCTCTTGTAATCTTTGACCCACTCTTTACCTGGAAGATGAAAAAGATGAAGGACTTTAGGGCAAGAGAAATGCAGGTTCAAATCTTTGAAAATGGTAAGCTTGTCTATGATGAACCAGACCTTGAAGAAATCGCAGAATATAGGAAAGAAGAAGTGGAAAGCCTTTGGGATGAGGTGAAAAGGTACGATAGCCCACACAATTACTACGTGGACCTTTCCCAAGACTTGTGGAATCTAAAGCAAAAATTGATTTTAGAAGCAAAATCCAAATAAGAATCCAAAAACAGGCTACAGACAAATTTATGTATTATTAATATCAGCCTTGTTTATGGGATTCTCCCTCACTTCGCTCGTCAGAATGACCTGAGAAGATGACCTTATAAAAAAATTAAGCTCCAAGCTGGATATTTTCCTGGCTTGGAGCTTTTTTATCTATTCATCTTTTAGGGCATCCTTGGCTAGGACATAGCCGCCTATAAGGCCTGCTTCATTGCCAAGTTCTGGGAAGACTATATATTCGTCTGGATCTGGGATATTTATATAGTGATTGTCAAGTTTTTTAAATTCTCTTCTGATTTTTTCAATCATGCCTTCCTTATTTACTACACCGCCACCTATTATTATGATGTGTGGTCTTAGGATCATGGTGTAGGTCATAAGGCCCTTGGCTATATATCTAGCGAGGATATCAAAGGCTGGGTCGTCTTTATCGAGATTTTCTCCCCTGACCCCTGTCCTTAGCTCAAGGGCAGGTCCTGCGCAAAGACCTTCAAAGCAAGAATCGTGGAAGTCGCACTTGCCCTTTACAGTATCGCCTTCTTCTCTGGCAAGCTCTATGTGTCCCATTTCTGGGTGGGAAAATCCCTCAAGTAGGACCCCATCTTGAATATAAGAGCCGCCAACCCCTGTGCCTATGGTTAGGTAAAGAGAAGAACGCTTATCCTTAGCTGCCCCATACTTGTATTCACCAATTCCGCTTGCTCCAACATCAGTTGTAAAGCCTATTGGTAGGTCAAGTTCTTTTTTGATTGAACCTAAAAGGTCAAAATTTCTCCAAAGCTTTTTTGGAGTTTCTAGGACAAAGCCGTAGGTCTTAGATTCCTTGTCCACATCAATTGGCCCAAAGGCTCCAATTCCAATGCTTTCTACAGGATTAGCCTTTAGAAAATCGACCACATCCTTCATATTTTCCTTAGGATCAGATGTTTCAATCCTAATTTCCTTGACAATATTGCCTAATTCATCTAAAACTGCGCACCTAATCTTGGTGCCGCCTAATTCAATTGACCCGTACATACTTACTCCTTTTTGCTTTCTTACTTATATTATAAGCTATTTTAGGAAAAATTGGAAATCGCTTTTTTATATTTCTCTCTTAAAAACCCTTGTCTTCACTTAATTTCTTAAACCAGGCTCCAGATTTTTTGATAATCCTCTTACCTGTATCAAGCTGGTATTCTACAAGGCCGTACCTATTTTTGTAGGAATTTAGCCATGACCAGCAATCAATAAAGGTCCAAAGCTGGTAGCCCTTGCAATTTGCCCCCTCATCCATGGCTTTTTTGAGGTAGGTGAGGTGCTCTTTGATAAAGTCAATCCTATAATCATCCTCTATCCTGCCATCTTTTCTGAACCTTTCCTCATCTTCAACTCCCATGCCATTTTCAGAAATGAACCAATCGATATTTTTGTAATTGTCCCTGATATTGATGGCAATATCATAAATAGCCTGAGGATAGATTTCCCAGCCCCTGTAAGGATTCATGCGCTTGCCTGGCATGTCGTATGGCAGATAGTACTTAGTAGGCATAAAAATGGCATCATCCTTGTAGGTGTAAGGATTTTCCATAACTCTAAGGGGTTGGTAATAATTAACTCCTAAGAGGTCTACGGTGTTAGCTTTAATTATTTCAAGCTCTTCTGCTGTGAAATCTGGCATTAGGCCTTCTTTTTTGATTATATCGATCAAGTCTTTTGGATAAGTTCCGTGGACTGATGGATCTAGGAAGGATTTTTGGGCAAAAAGGTCCGCAATCCTTGCAGCTTCCAGGTCATTTTTGTTCTGGCTTCTCGGATAGGCTGGAGTTAGGTTTAGGATTATGCCGATTTTCTTATTTGGGTCAATCTCTCTTAAGGCCTTTATGGCCTTGGCTGATGCCAGCTGAGTGTTGTAGGCAACTTGGACTGCCTTTTTTGGATTTACCTCACATGGGTAGTGGTATTGATAGAGGTAGCCACATTCGACATGGACAATTGGCTCATTGAAGGTAAAAAAGCAATCCACATATTCTCCAAAGAGCTTAAAACAAGTCCTAGCGTAGTCTAGGTATTTTTCTACGACCTCTTTATTGGCCCAACCACCAATTTCCTGAAGGTACATTGGCATATCAAAGTGGAAAAGATTTATGAAAAGCTTGATCTTTTTATCCTTGATGGCCTTAAAATATGACTTGTAAAAGTCGACTGCCTTTGGGTTTACTTTCCCATCCATGGCTGGAATAAGCCTAGCCCAGGAGATGGATGTCCTAAAGGAATTGTGGCCAGTTTTGGCCAAAAGTTCGACATTATCCTTATAATCGTAGTAGAAATTGGAAGTATTTTCTGGTCCTATCAAGTCGTGGAACTTGTAAGGGTCTTCTTTGTACCAATAATCCCAGATATTATCGGTCTTGCCATCGGTATTTCCCCCTTCTGTTTGGGTGGCTGAGGTAGCAGATCCGAAGTAAAAATCATCAGGAAATTTTATCATATCTTCTCCCTTTCTTCTCTTAATTTGATGTTGGCATAGGCCCCGTAGAGGTTGTTGTCATTAAAAAATGACACCGGCCTTATATTTAGGCTTACTCCAGCAAATATCTCATCTTTTAGCTTTTCTTTTAGGGCAGTCATAAAGTTTTCATCTTCAGAAATCGCACCGCCTATATAAATTATTTCTGGATTTATGGAGTAGGCGATATTGTATAGGCCCATGGCAAGATAGGTAAACATCTTATCTACCTCGCTATAGCAAGGCTCTTGTTTTTTGAGGTAGTTTTCAAAAATCGTGTAGGTATCAAGGTCGAGCTTATATTTTTCCTTGATGACTCTTGCCACATTTGGTAGAGTGCCTAGGGTGGAGAGGTTTTTGACCTTACCATAATCATTAAAAAGCATATAGCCAAATTCGCCACTTTCTAGGCTAAGTCCCCTTAGGATTTCCTTATCTTTCACCACAGCCCCACCTATGCCAGAACCTATAATTACAAAGGCAAGCAAGCTTTTATCAATATTCTTATAATAAATTTCCCCAAGAGCTGCGCAATTAGCATCATTTTCTATGGCTACTGGAATTTTAAATCTCTCTTCTATATGTCTTGCAAAATTTCTCTCACCCAAGTATCCTAAGGATGTAAGGCCAGCTACCTGAAAGCTTTCGCTATCAACTGTCCCTGGGGATGAAAAGCCAATTGCCTCTATGTCATATTCTGCCACAAAGCTTTGGACAGTATCTTCAAGAAATTTGATAAATTCATCCATGGTCGGAAGGCTTTTGGCAGACGCTTTTTTTATTATTTTTTCATTTTCAATTAGTGCATACTTGGTGGATGACCCACCTATATCAAATACTAAATACATAATTCCCTTCTTATGTTATAATTATCTTAGGAGTGATTAGATGACAAATACTACTTATAATTTCATTATGGATATCATAAGCTCAAAATCTATCAAACTTTCTAAGTCTGAGAGGATAATTGTCGAGAAAATCAAGGATATGGACCTTGACCTAAATAAGCTTCATATAAATGAATTTGCAAAGCTTTTAGACCTTTCAAACTCAACCATAACCCGCTTTGCCCAAAAGCTGGGCTTTGATGGATATTCTGAGCTTAAATTTAATATTTCTCAAAAGCCGACTAGGTCCAAGTCCCTAAGCCAGGAAATCTACAAAAATTTTATAGATTCCTGCAAGACCTTTGATGATAAGACTATTGATTTTATCAAAAACCTTGCAAACTTTGGCAAGATTGCCGTAATTGGAATCGGTTCTTCTGGTCTTTGCGCCAATGAATTTGTCTACAAATTTGGCGAAATCGGCCTCGATAATACCGACTATGCCAAGGAGCCTTATTCTATAAATCTCCTTAGCAAGGGGCTTTCGGCATCTGACCTTTTGATTGCAATTTCCCTTTCTGGAGAAAACCACAACCTCCTTGAAGGAGTGGACAATGCAAAGACTAATAAGGCCAAGATCCTTGCCATCACAGGAGATGGGGAGTCAACCCTTGCCAAAGAAGCTTCCCTTGCTATCATCCTTCCACCCTATCCGAAATATTCCTACAAGATTTCAAAAATATTTCCTGTAACCTTTATCCTTGATATGATTTGTGAGGCCTATCTTAGCTAGCCTTTATCATTTCTATGCCAAGATATTTTAGGACAGCCTCTACAAAAATCGAATTAGACCAAGAAAACCAATCTCTAGTATATTTTTCTGGCTTATCCTTATCAAAACCCTCGTGACACAAATAGGTGCCTGCGTGGGTTTTTTCAAAATATCCAAGAATTTCCTCCTGCTCTTTTTTATCGGTAGCCGTCATAAGCTGGATGGAAAGAGCCAAGTGCCAGATATAACTTTCTGGAGTGTGGTTTGAGCCAATCCCCTTGGCAGCTGTGCCTTCATAATAATTTTCATTTTTTTCTGAAAGGATAAAGGCCCTAGTGGCTTTATAAATTGGGTCATCTTTTGCTAGATAGCCAAGATATGGAAGGGATAAAAGGCTTGGGATATTGGCATCATCCATGAGATTATATGAACCCAGCCCGTCTGTCTCGTAGGCATAAATCTTTCCAAAATCATCATCCTCTACTATGCCATATTTTTTTATCCCGCAATCAATCCCATCTGCTAATTTTTTCATCTTTGCTGATAAATCATTTGCCAAATCCTCCTGATCTAAGCAAGCCGCTAGCCTTCTTAGGGCTACCAGGCAAAAGGCATTGGCTGGAATTAAATATTGGTAGATGCAGGAATCATCGCTTGGCCTAAAGCCTGTCCAGGACATACCGGTATATCCAACATCTCCTCCCCTAGGCCCTCCCCTTAGCGAATCGCTAGGGGCCCATGGGTCTGGCCTTTCGAAGATGTAGGGAGAATTTTCGTGCTTTTGCTCTAATTTTATAAGGTCTACCATATCATTCAAAACTCTTAAAAAGTCTTCGTCAAAAATAGTCCCGTCCTTGGTCTTTTCATAATAAAGATAGGCTAGTTCCATCACATAGCAAAGGGAGTCTAACTCGTATTTTCTCTCCCAAACCCAAGGTGATTCAAAATCTGTGATATCCTTATCAGTCCAACACCTGCCATTAGCCTCAATATTAAAGGCATTAGCATAAAGATCCTTATCTAGAGAAAATATCTGTCTGGCTAGGACTTTTTTTATAAGATCGTTGGCTTCATCGCTATCTATATAAAAAAGCGGTCTAATCTGTCCAGATGAGTCCCTAAGCCACATGGCCTCTATATCACCAGTGATTACAAAGGCATCACCCCTGGCAGTTTCTTTTATGGTAGTGGTGAAGGTGTTGTTAATGGCTTTTTTAAAAATCTTTTTAATTTCATTGCTTATTTGGTCAGATTTTTCAACTCTTTCCACTAAGTCTCTTACAATTTCTTTCATCAAAGCTCCAATCTATATGTTTTAATCTCAAAGCCTGGCAAGTTTTCATCAATTTCATCCTTTATTTTTCTCTCACCTAAGATATCATATTCAACTGCCTTAAGGTCAATCTTTTTGGCTGATTTTCCTGGATTATAGACTCTTAGGATTGGTTCGTTTTTGTCATTCCTAAAAAGAGTTGAAAAAATATTGTCACCCAAGTCGATTTTAGGAAGATTTAAATCTTTATCTTCAACATCATTTTTATCTAGGCCAAGAGATATAAAATCTACTCTAGCTTGTAAGATATCTTGCCTATTTTTATCAAAATCATTTGCAAAGCTTGCAAAATAAAATTCAAAGGTCATTTCAGATAAGTCATCTTTTACAAGCTGGGCATCAGGTGTTGGGAAATATCCCCAATCGCCAAGCTCGCCCACTGACCTAAAGAGAGTAATATAAAGGCCTTCATTTTTTATCATCTCATATTCGGCAGGACCTATTGCTGAGATTCCAAATCCTTTTTTATCATCATCCATTACCTGGACATATCGGTTGAAATTTTGGGAATAGTCTGGGTTTTTCCATGTCTGTGGTGGGTAGGCGGCTCTTTCTACGCATTCAAAGATGGATTCTGCATAGACCTTGTCTGTTTCAAGACTATGACCAAAGAGGAGGCGCATCCTGTGGTCTTTGGCCAAGTTTTTAAGGCTGATTTTTATCTTAAGAGGGATATTTTTATCATATAGGATGATTTCCTTATCGATGGTCATCTCTATTAAGTCACTTGACCTATTAGCCCTTCTCTGGGTGATATCGTTAAGTCTTATCTGCTCAGCTAATAGCTTATCTTCGGCTGATTTTGGAAGCTTAAAGCTTTCCCTTATCCTAATTATGGTCTTGTCATTTTCTCTTATGATTTTTTGACCTATTAGTTTGCCGCCAAGAATCCTTGTCCCATCTGTCGATTGTCTGTAGATGTACTCATTGCCTATATCGCCTGTATCTTCGATTGCTAGGACGTTTTTAAAGGCAAGTCCAGAGTTTTTATCAAATATATCAAGGCTGGCATTATCATTTATACTTAGCTTGTAAAAGTCATTTTCGATTTGTTTTTCATTTATTTCACAAGATGCAAAGGAAGATTGACCTGTAACTAGACTTAAGATTTTTTTCTCAAAGGCTCCCAATTCTAAGGAAAATCTAACCCTGACCTTATTTGCAAAATATGGCTTTCTAAACTTATCATCTGGCAAAATATAGGCAAAACCTGTGCCTAAGTAGGTGATTTCTGCTGGGATTTCTTTCCCCTCCTCATCTACTAATTTCAAAGCTGGGGCGGATTTCCCCGCAAGTTCATCATAAACATCCGGATAATCTATACCGAAAAATTTCCTGTCTATTTCAATCTCTGTCACCACTTCCTTAATCCTCCTATAAGGGAGGGTATTTATGATGCAGATAGCATAATCATTGACATTGGCAGTGCTTTCTCTAATCTTTTTCTTGGCGAAATCTTCTAGGTAATCTAGACCTTCATCCACATTCTTAAAGCGTCTTAGATTGCCATCGTGGACAGAATCTACAGAGCAGCCGCAAATGCTGTCGTGGGGGTGGTTTTTGATTAATTCTTGGTAGAAATAATCTAGCTTTTGGTGAGGATAGGCATCCCTGTCCACAAAAAGAGTGAATAGGGGTTGGATAACTTCTTCAAAACGCATCTCCAGGCTCTTGTTGTATTTTTTAAGATAATACCTAGATGATGATGTGGAGTTTAGAGTCCACCAGCCATCAGTCGCCTGACTTCTAAGCTCTCCTTTGATTGTATCAATCTCTCCCACCTCATTTTCAAGTGCCTTAAAATAAAGGTCTAAATTTGAATGAACAAAGTCATAATCCTCATAAAGAGCATTGGCCTTTTTGATAATTTGTCCGATATTTTTCTGGACTGGCGAATGGTCACACCCATTCATTAAAAGAAGCTGGTTTGTAGATGCGTATTTTTCCATATCGGCTATGCGTTTATCCATGTAGGCCTTAAGGTCTTCCTCATCTTCTGGTATATCTAGGCCATTGGCATACCAATTTGCAAAAAGCACGCTTAGGGTCTTATCCCCATTTGGGCTCTGCCAATAAATTTCAGAATTTTTTGATGTGAAATCTTCTATAACTACATTGTCAAAGCCAGTCGCCTTAACTCCCCTGCCAAAATATGCCACGTCTATCCCTGCTTTTTTAAGAATTTGGCTGGCCTGGCCAATATTGCCAAAGGTATCTGGAAAATAGCCAATCATTGAAGGAGATCCCCACTTTTTTATATTTTTTATTCCAAGGCTTAGGTTTTTAAGGTTGGACTCGCCACTTGTAAGGAAGGCATCTTGGAGGATATACCAAGGTCCTAGCTTAAGCTTGCCAGTCTCTATCAAAGATTTAAGCTTATCCTTATTTTGAGGGCGGACTTCTAGATAGTCTTCTATAGGAAGATAATGGCCATCTAGCCAATAGTATTTAAAATCCGGGTCTTCAAAGGCCTCAAGGACTCCATCCATCAGGTCAATTAGGCGCATATGGTGGTTTTCATAAGGCAGGTACCACTCCCTATCCCAATGAGTGTGGCTTACCACGTGGACTGTCTTTCTCATTGGTCATATCCTAATCTTAGGTCTTCGTAGATTTTTTCAAGGACTCTGGAGGTCTTTACCTGTCTTTGTTCGAGCCTATCTTGGGTAAATTCTGTATAAATTTCTACCTTGCAATCTTCTGTCTTTTTATAAAGGTCTTTGGCCTTTTCTAAATCGCCGTCAAGTAGGGCCTTGACTGCTTTTAAAAGATAAGAAAGGGATTTGAAAAATTCCTTTACTTCCTCATATAATTTTTCATTTGTGTAGTTTTTAAAATAAGAGTCGATTGCCATTAGCTTTTTATCAATGAGGCCCTCAAGCCTTTTATAATCATTGTCTTGGTAGGCTTTTAAAATTTCCCCATCTTCCTGATATTTCCTCTCGGTGAACCTATCATAAACCCCAGATCCAAAGAAGGAATCAGAAATTATATATAGGTCATCAGCCACCCTGCTATCCACATAGGAAAGGGCTGCCTTAAAGGATTTAAGAGGGTCGTAGGCCTTTGGGTCCTTGGCAAAATCTTCTATTTGATAGATTGAAATCTTTGATAGCTCTGCCTGGTTCATTGGATTTGAGAGGATTGACTTGTAAGATATATCCCTGGAGTCAAAAAACTCGAAGATTTCCATAAAGATTTGATCTCTTAGGTAATCATTGACCGGCCAATTAAACCAGATGTCTGCTTCCTTGCCGTAAAGGTCAATAAATTCATCGTTAGATGCCTTTGTGATTGGAACTACAACATCATAGCCTGTCCACATGATAGATAAATTATCAAGGCCTCTTAAAAGCTTAAAGTATTCCCTACCCTTTTCATCAATCCAAGCTGAATTGTACCAAGGATGGACAAAAAGTAGCTCTTTATTTTCAAAATTTTCTAGGCGGGCTAATATATCTTTTACAAGCCTTAGGTGGAAGTCTCTTTGCTCGTAAGCCAAATCCCTATCTATATCATCCATACAAAGGGCAAAAGATGTGACGCCTGCCGCATGAAGGCTGTCATATTTGGCAAAAAGCTTTGAAATTTCTGCATCGTAGTCGTCAAATTTTATGAGATTTTGTCCAGGATGGATGGCCCAGATGAAGTCTACTGATTTTTCTTTGGCAAGGGAAGCTAGTTTACTAAGCTCAGCTAACTTTTCATCTGGATAGGCTTCTCTCCATTTTATATTGTGGTAAGGGTCATCCTTAGGTGCGTAAATATAGCGATTCATGCCTATATCTGATAGGAATTCTATCATTGATAATCTATCTTCAAAGCTCCAAGGTATTCCATAAAATCCTTCTATTACCCCTCTTTTTTCTAACATATTCACTCCTATTTTAAAATTTTATATTGAAAACATTTTTATTTATAGCTTAACTAGGAAAATAATGATTGCTAATAATAAAGTTAAATCACGTTCATGTAATTTGTCACTTGCGTTCGAAATGACGTGTTTCGATTAATTGTCCTCGGTCTTGTTTAAATTTGAAAATATTTTCATTTTTCTTTGAAAAGATAAAGGGCTGCTGCCCTCGTGAAGATAACCCCCACATCCAGGGAATATCCCTTAGGCTTAGCCTTTAGTGGATATTCCTCTAATTGTGTGGATTGCTTATTCACTTAAGCAACTGCCCCTCTAATTTTTCTTACTATTTATTGTTCCAAGCGTCTAGTTGTTTTTGAACTTCTTCTATTACCTTGTCTATTCCTGCTGTATTTAGTTTTTCTAGGAATTCGTCATAATAGCTTTCATCGAAGGCACCAGTTTTTAGGTTGATGGTGTATTCGTTTACTGATTGTTGGATGTTTGCTATTTCTGTTGCGATGTTACTTTCATCTAGGGTGAAGCCAAGAACTGGAGATGGTGCTAGTTTTTCTTCAAATTCTTTTGCTTCCTTGTCAAATTCTTCATCGCCGATTCCAGGTGCGCCATCTAGTGGTGTTCTATTTAGTGCTGATAGGAAGGTAAAGGCTGGTACGTCATAGTCATTGTCGATACCGTCAGCTTCTTTGTTATGTTTTACAACCTTGCCGTCTTTGTATTCGAAGTTTTTGCCTTCTATACCATAGCATAACATATCTTGTAATTTCTTGTCTGTGAACATTCTGTTGATAAAGTCCATGGCTAGTTCTGCCTTGTCAGATTGAGAGTTGATTGATACCATCTTACCTTGGGCCTTGTCATTTGATACTACTATCTTTTCACCTACTATGTTTGATACTACATCATTACGTGGAGCTACTGACCAGATTGCTGCTGATCCTGGTTCTCCTTCACCTTCTGTTAGAAGTACTTCATTTTCTGGCATTACTGTTCCAGGTTCAACTTGTGGTGCAGATGGTGAAATATAGCCATTATCCATGTATTCTTTCATCTTCATGATTTGTTCTTTAAATAGGTCTGCTGAATAGCGGTTGTAGGCTACAAGTTTGCCATTTTCTTCTTTTACAGCTACACCGTCTGTTACTAGGTATTCTGGTTCTGGCATGGCAAATAAGAAGTCTTTTGATACGCCAAATGGATATTGCATGCCTTCTTTTTCTTTTACTTCTTTAAAGATTGGTTCTAATTCTGTGATATTTTTGATGTTTTTGTAGTCTATGTTGTATTTTTCAACCATGGACTTTGTCCAAACAAATTGGTTGGCTGCTACTACTCCTGGATAAGCTGCAGGTATACCGTAGATTTTATCATTCATGCTTACGCCTTTTAGCATGTCTGGGTTGATTAGGTCTACAAATTCTTTGCCCTTCATTAATTCTGTTAGATCCATTAGAGCATTTTGAGATACTAATGTCTTATATGGGCCTGCCCAGCTTGCTGTGAAAGCTAAATCCCAATCTTCACCTGTTGATGAAGCTAGTTGTAGTCTTTGTTCATAGTCACCCCAATCGTAGAATACTAGGTTTAGGTGGTAACCTGCTTTTTGTTCATCTAGGTATTCGTTGATTTTGGCTACAGTTTCTTCTGTACCTGCTTGTGGGGTACCGATGTTAAGATAGGTTAGGGTTGGAATGTCACCTGTTTCAGTTTCCTTTGCCTTATCGTCCTTTTTTTCTGCAGTTTCTGTTGTTTCTGTCTTTTTTGTTTCTTCTGCTGGCTTTTCATTGTTTCCACATGCTGAAATTCCTAAAGCGAGCATTAGTGCCATTGATGTGTAAGCAAATTTTTTAACTAAATTCATAATCTCCTCCTTAATGAATTATTCTTTTACTGCTCCAAGTGTTAGGCCACTGATAAAGTATCTTTGGAAGAATGGGTAGGTTATGGCAATTGGCGCTGTTGTTATAACTACTATGGCCATTCTCAAAGTCTCCTGTGGCAAGGTTTTCATTGCTTGATTGGCTACACCTCCTATTTGGCTACCTCTTGATGCGAGGAAGGCCGTTGAATTTTGTACTCTTATTAACAGGTATTGGACTGGTATCTTGTTTAAGTCATCTATATAAAGCATAGCATTATACCAATCATTCCAATAACCTAGTGTTAAAAATAGTCCGATTGTGGCAAGGACTGGCAAAGATAGGGGTAGGACGATTTTGAAAAATATCTGAAATTCGTTGGCCCCGTCTATGGTTGCCGCCTCTATTAGGGCATTTGGGATGGACGTTTGGAAAAATGTCCTCATTATTATTATGTTAAAGGTACCTAGAAGTAGGGGCAAGATTAGGGCCCACACTGAGTTTCTAAGGCCTAAAAACTGAGTCATTACTAAATAGCTTGCTACAAGTCCGCCTGAAAAAAGCATGGGAATTGTAGAAACTTTTGTGAAAAATCCCTTAAATTCAAAGTCATCTCTGGATAGGGCGTAGGCATAAAGGGTTGTTAAGGATAGGGCAAGGATTACACCTACCACTGTTATAAAGATTGACACCTTATAGGCCTGAATTATAGATGATCCTGACCTAAAGATTAGCTTGTATGCATCAAAGCTTATCTTTTCAGGAAATAAGCTATATCCGTTTGTCGCAAGTGTTGCCTCATCTGTAATTGATATGACAAATACAAATAAGAAGGGCAAGATTGCCGAAATGGTCAAAAATATCAAATATATATTTAGGCCGATATTGCTAGCCCTAGACACTTCCAAGGGATCATAATGCTTTTTCTTTTTTATTTCTTGCATAATATCCTCCTAGAATAGGGACCTTTGTGGGTCGTATTTCTTGACTAGCTTGTTGGCTCCGATTATCAAAACCGCACCAACAGCCGATTGCAAGAGTGAAACTGCTGATGAAAGGCCGATGTCTCCATTTTTCATAAGGGCCCTAAATACATAGGTATCGATTACGTTTGTAACAGCATAAAGTGGTCCAGAATCTCTAGGCACCTGGTAGAATAAACCAAAGTCTGCCCTAAAGATATTTGCCAGACTCATTATAAATAAAACTGTCACAACTGGCTTAAGCATTGGGATTGTGATGTATTTAATCTGCTCCCACTTACTGGCTCCGTCCATAACCGCAGCCTCGTAATAGGTCTTATCGATTCCTGATAGGGCTGAAAGATAGACTACAGTGTTGTAGCCTAGGCCCTTCCAAGCATTGACAATTACCAAGAACACTGGCCACCAGGTCTTAGTGGTGTACCAATTTATATTTCTTCCACCAAATTTGGTGATAAGGGCATTTAGAAGACCCTTATCTGGTGATAAAAATGCAAATACTGCATAAGAAATAACTACCCATGACAAAAAGTAAGGCAAAAAGAGGGAAGTTTGGTAAAACTTCGCAGCCTTCCTATTTAATAGTTCATGGAGGGCAATAGCTGTAAACATTGCAAGAACAATGTTTACAACTATAAAGGTAGCATTGTACAAAATTGTATTTCTTATGATCACCCAAGCGTCGTTGGATTTAAAGAAGAACTTGAAGTTATCAAGACCAATCCAATCGCTGTGGTAGAGATTATAAAAGAAATTTTTAGAAAATACCTTATAATTTTTAAAGGGGATGATTACCCCAAACATTGGCAGATAGCTCATTATGGCAAACCAGATGAAACCTGGCAGGCAAAAGGCCATCAGAGGTAGGTTCTTTTTAAATCTTTGGCTAAATGGTTTTTTGGCCTTTTTCTTTCTTTCTTTCAATTCTTTTTGGTCAAGGACCTTAGGCTGGCCCAAATTATTATTATCCATTTTAACCTTCCTTATAAGTTTTTAACTTTACTTTGGTTTATAAAATTGCCCATAAAGCCCATAATTATCACCAGGACATAGGTCCAAAGAGAATTTTTTATCATAAGCTCTTCGATCAGACCCCAAATCAGGCAAATAATTATAGCATATAGGGGATATTTTAAAGCAAGTAGGGCTGAATTTTTGATAGTTTCCACAAAGCCCAGCTCTTTTCTAAAGGCCCTTTGGAGGATGGTATAAAAAATTATATTTCTAAAGGCTAGGCTTAAAAATATCCTAAGGATAAAAAGACCTAAGACCTCATTTTCCAAAATCCTCAAAGAATCACAGGAGTAAAAATATAGACTAAGCAAAAGGCAATAAGTCGCATATTTTTTGATGGGCCTAGTAGAAAAAAGCTCTTTAAAATATGGTCTATAAAATGATTTTTGATTTACAAATACATTCCTCGTTCCTATAAAGGCCCTTTCTATAGCAAGGCCTAAAAGTCCTATAAGGGGCACAAATAGGAAAATATAGGAGATGAGGCTTCTATCTATCAAAAGATTTATCAAAATTATAGGCAAAAGGATCAAACTTGTGTAGACTAGGGAAAGAAAAATAAATATTATTATCTCCCCAAGGCTTCCAAGGGATTTTGCTAAGGACTCCATCAGATAATTCTCATGGTTGTGTCTTTATCAAAAAGGTGGATTTCATCAAGGTTGATATCTAGATTTATCTCATCGTGCTTGTCGACTCCCTTAAACTTGCCCTGGACTTTGACTGCTATTTGGCTAGCAGCTTCTTCAGCTTGGGCATAGAGGATTGACTCATCACCGAGCATTTCAATGTTTTCTATGACAGCCTTTATTGATTTTCCGCTTTTTTCATCAAGATTTACGGCAAAGGACTCTGGCCTTATGCCAATGATTATTTCCTTGCCTTCATAAGGCTTGATGGCTTCTTTCTGGGCATCATTTACAGGGATTTCTTCCTTGCCGATTGTAATTTTGCCTCCGGCCGCCCTTCCGTTGAAGAAGTTCATTGGAGGAGAGCCGATAAAGTTTGCAACAAAGATATTAGCAGGCTTATCATAGATTTCTTCTGGAGTGCCCACTTGTTGCATATAGCCATCTTTCATTACGACTATCCTTGTAGCCATGGACATAGCTTCAGTTTGGTCGTGGGTTACATAGATTGTGGTTGTATCAAGCTGGTCGTGGATTTTGGAGATTTCTGTCCTCATCTGGACCCTAAGCTTGGCATCGAGGTTAGATAAAGGCTCATCCATAAGGAAAATATTGGCCTCCCTAACTATGGCTCGACCCAGGGCTACCCTTTGTCTTTGACCACCTGAAAGGGCCGCAGGCTTTCTGTCTAGGTAGTCTTTTAGCTCTAGCATCTCAGCAGCCTTTTCGACCTTTTTCTTAATCTCAGCCTTGTCTACCTTTTGTAGTTTTAGACCAAAGGCCATATTGTCAAAGACTGTCATGTGGGGGTAGAGGGCGTAGTTTTGGAAAACCATTGCAATATTCCTATCTTTAGGGCTAACCTCATTCATAAGCTCGCCGTCTATGTAAAGATTTCCGCCAGAAATTTCTTCAAGGCCTGCTATCATCCTAAGGGTAGTGGACTTGCCGCAACCGGAAGGACCTACAAATACAATAAATTCTTTATCTTCAATATCCAAATTGAAGTCAAATACCGCTTGGACACCATTTGGATAGATTTTGTCAATGTGCTCTAATTTTAAATTAGCCATATTTTCTCCTTTTCTCGTATGAAAAGGATTTTCTTATAGATATATCCCTTTCTTCTAAATATTATTTTATAACATTTGCATAAAAAATGCAAGTAAGTGGCACAATAATCACATTTTCATAATTTTTATGCAAGAGCTTCGAATTATGAAAATATTTTCATTTTTTATCTCGGAAAATGTTTTACCTAAGTAAAAGGCAAAATAGACAAAAAAAGATAGGCCAGATGAGTGGTCTATCTATTAAGCTCTTAGCTTTAATTTTCTTTCTACATACCTTTTTTCGACTAAGCGAGCAAAGCGAGAACATGAAGAAATCTATTTAGTTTTCTTATCTTTATATTTGGGTATTTAGAAAATTATGCCTAAATCTTTACTCCACTGGGTTTGACTCAACTACAGTCATCTGTCCCTTAAATTCATAAGCTTGGGCATCATTTGTTATTATAAAGAAATCTCCCCTCTTAAGTGGGTAAGTCTTGCCATCTACTAGGACCTCTCCCTGGCCAGCTACCACAAACTCTAAAAGGTAAGGCTTAGTCCTTTCTAGTTTAGCAGAAGTCTTTATGGTCATTTCCCTGACCTCAAAATATTCATTGGCTGTAAGGATTCTTAGGCCATAGCCGTCTTTTTCTTCTACTACGATCTTATCTTCATTTTCAATAATCTTGATGGCTTCCTTGGATTCTTCTAGGTGGAGATCTCTTAAATTTCCATCATCATCTTTCCTGTCATAGTCATAGAGTCTATAGGTGATATCTGATGCTTGTTGGATTTCTAAGATTAGAGATCCCTTTTTTATGGCATGGACGGTGCCGCTCCTTACAAAGAAGAAATCACCTAATTTTGTTGGAACTTCCTTTAAAAGCTCATCCCATTTTCTCTCGTCGATTAATTTGATGGCTTCTTCTTTACTATCTACATTTAAACCATAGATAATTGAGGCAGGCTCTTCATTTAAAATATACCAGCACTCAGTCTTGCCCCTTCCGCCATGAAGTCTTGCTGCCATCTGATCATCTGGGTGGACTTGGATTGAAAGGTCATCACCTGCATCTATTAGCTTTACTAAAAGTGGGAATTCTTCTTCTTTGGGATTTCCAAAAAGTTCTTTGTGATCTTTATAAACTTCCCTTAAATTTTTACCTGCTAATTCTCCATTAGTTATGACTGAGCTTTCGCCAGCCATGCCTGAAATCCCCCAATATTCTCCGACCTTGCCATCTGATACATCAAGCTTAAAGACAGTCTTTAGCTTGTCTCCGCCCCAAATTTTCTCACGATAGTCGCCTTTTAAAAATAATACTTTCATCTCTACCTACCTTATATTTTCAAGTATCCTAAGTGTCTCTTGGATGTGGGAATCGCCTAGGTTATTTATATCGCTATAAGGCACTCCCATTACTACTACAATATATTCCTTTTTATCCTTTACCGCCAGGGTCGCCCAGCAAAGACCGGCATTATCTGTTGTTCCTGACTTACCTCCGATTATTTCAAAGCCATTTTGATGGTAATCTTTAAGGTGCTTAAAGATTGTCGATTCTACATAGACCCCATTTGGGTGGTCGGCTGTAGGAGTGGTTTGAAATTCTCTTTTTGTAAAGATTGCCCTGAAATTTCCATCATTAAGGCTATCTTTGATAAGCATGGCACAGTCCTTGGCTGACTGGTAATTTTCCGGATCATCCATCCCATCAGCATTGGCATAGGAGGTGTTTTTTAGATTAAGATCCTTAGCTTCATCATTCATCATCTGAACAAAATCTCCCATAGCCCCTGCCACATTTATGGCAAGAGAATCTGCCGCCTCCCCTGCTGAAGCCAGCATAGTCGCATAGAGAAGGTCCCTGTAGGTGGTAGGTTCCCCTCCCACAAAGCCTGCCATTGAGGCATTCATATTGACAGCCCTCTGGTAGGCCCCCACATCAATCGGGGCAAGGCCTGCCAGGTCGTCTATATGCTTTAGGGCAACCCTTACAGTCATTATCTTAGTAAGGGATGCCATTGGCAAGGTCATGTTCTCATTTTTGGCTAAAACCTCCTTATCATCAGTCAAATTGTAAACATAAACTGCCTTTGATATATACTTGTCATTTTCAATCTTTTTTCTAATCCTAAGGCCTAGGTAGGCTCCTAGGATCAAAAGCAAGATAATAATAAATAAATTTCTAATCTTTCCCATAAGTCTATTGTACACCATCTTTTATTTTATTTAATTAAATCTTTTGTAAGCATAGCTTAGCTTTCTTTGAAAAATTTATAAAATAATCTTGAAAGCTACTTGCAATTGATTATTTCTATCAGATAGTAATAAAGAGGTGAAAAAAATGAAAGATATAATAATTATTGGAGCAGGCCCTGCCGGTGTAAGCGCTGCCTTATATGCAAAGGCTCGTGGCAAGGACCTACTTTTACTAGAAAAAGATAGGGTAGGTGGCCTTATTAGCCATGTTTCCAAAGTTAGTCATTATGCTAGCCTTGCCGATAATGAATCAGGTGAGGAATTTTCACAAAAACTAAAAGACCAACTCGCCTTTTCTAATATCGATGTAACTTATGAAGAATGCCTATCTATAGAGAAAAAGGACGACTATTTCCTCGTTAAAACTGACAAAAATACCTATGAAGGCAAAAAGCTAATCTATGCTGCAGGATCTCATCTTAAAGACCTAGCCATAGACTACAAGGGCTTTGATGTCAAACATTGGCCATATGGCAAGGAAGAAAGCCTTAAGGGCAAAACTGTCATTGTAAATGGCGGATCAGATGGAGCAAGCAAGGAAGCTTTATATATAGCAAAATTTGCCAAAGAAGTTCACATTGTCCAAAACCAAGATGCCCTAATGTGCATTGACGAATTTAAAAAGCAAATCGAAGCTTCAGAAAAAATAAAAGTCCACACAGGAACAAGCCTTAAGGACCTAGAAATAAAAGATAATAAGTGTGTGAAAGCTATCTTAGAAGATTGCGAGATTTGCGATGAAAACGGCATAGAAATCTATGTTCAAATCGGCCAAAATGGCTCTACAGACCTCATAAAAGACCTTGCAAATGTCAAAAATACCTTCCTTGATGAAGAAATTTCATCTCAAGTCGATGGCCTATATTTTGCAGGCGATGTAAGAATAAAAGATGTAAAACAAATAGCAACAGCAGTAGCTGACGGAACCCTTGCAGGAATTAGAGCAAGCAAGTAAGACTTACCCCTTTCAGTCGAAAGGGGATTTTTTTGCCCAAAAATCGGGACATTTTTCTCATTTTTGCTATATATAAGCAGACTTAAATATCAAAGGAGATCTTATGACCAAGACTTATTACACAATTTTACCAGCAGATGTTAGATACGATAAAAGATTATTAGCAAATGAGAAAATTATATATTCAGAAATCCTGGCCCTAGCCCAAAAAAAGGGCTATTGCCATGCCACAAATGCCTATTTTGCTGAAGCCTTGTCCACAACTGTCACCTCAGTTTCAAAATGGATTAATAAGCTAATCAAGCTTTCTTATATAAGAGTCGAATACAAATACAGAGAAAATACCAAGTGCATCGAAGAAAGAAGGCTTTTTGTAAATGATTTAGGAAATGAAGATCCTACAAGCGGCCTTAAAGAGGATATGAAAGAAGATTTAAAGACCCCTCTTCAAGGAGACTTGAGGGAGGGTATTAAAGCAGACTTCAAAGATAATAAGACAAGTATTAATAATACAAGTATGAATAAGACTAAGACACCCATAGATATTTGGAATGATTTGGGTGGAAAGATTTCAAAAATTACTGACGCTGACAAATACCAAGCAAGGATAAAGTTCCTAATCAAAACTTATGGAGAAGACGACCTTATTTCCACAATCAAGTCCATAAACAAAAGCAAGTTTCTAAAGGGCGAAGTGGGCCATTTTGTTATTAGCTTTACTTATTTTTTGAATAATTATGATAAAATTAGGTCAGGGGCCTATGACGATTGGGATAAGACAGATAGGCACAAAGGCCTGGGGGAAATTTCCAAATCACAAGCAGAAAACCCATCCCTAGCCCAGCTAGCCAGGGCCAGGAGGCTGGCTAGGATGAGGGATAAGGGAAAGATTGCCCTTTCTGCCTTTTAGGAACTTATAAAAATTAAATATATCTGGCTGATGGCTTTTCTAATCAAATCCCTAAAATATCTAGAATTTAAATATTTTTGGCCTTTGAATCTAACAAAAAAAGAGCCCCTAAGGACTCTTTATAATTTTTACTTGCTTATATATTTTTCGGCATTCTTGGCAGCATTTCTACCAAATACAACTATGTCTGTTACTGCGTTGCCGCCTAGTCTGTTAGCTCCGTGGATGCCTCCTGTAACTTCACCTGCTGCATATAGACCTGGGATTGGCTTTCCGTCTTTGTCTAGTACTTCAGAGTTTGTGTTTACCTCTACCCCGCCCATGGTGTGGTGGATGCCTGGGGAGATTTGAACTGCATAGTAAGGAGCTACTGATAGGTCGCTTCTTGTTTGATCCATGCCCTCTCTACCAAAGTCTGGGTCTTGGTTATTTTTAACGATAGCATTCCATCCTTCTATGGTCTCTTTGATTGTAGCTTCATCTGTGCCAATTAAGTCAGCTAGGGCCTTGTAATCATCACATTTTGTGAGAAGTCCCTTTTCGAAATATTTGGCAATTGTTGATGATTGGTCCATCATTGATTGGTCTACTATTAGCCAAGCTGATGGGTCTTTTTGGCTTAGGATTTCTTTTGAAACGAAATCTCTTGTTTCAAGCTCATTTACAAATCTCTTGCCGTCTTGGTTTACTAGGATTGCTCCCTCTCCCCTTAGGCCTTCTGAGATTAAAGATCCGTCTTTTTGAACTACTGTTGGGTGGATTTGAATTTCATTCATATCTATGAAATTAGCCCCAACTTCTTCTAAAAATCCTATAGCATCGCCTTGGATTGACTTAGCATTTGTTGATACATAGCCCTTTAGGTCTGGGTTATATTTTTCAACTAATTCTTGGTTTGCACCAAAACCACCTGTTGCCACGATTACTGCCTTGGCATTGACCTTTAGCTTTTCTCCGTCTGGATAGGTTGCTTCAACTCCAGCGGCCTTTCCATCTTCCATGATTATCTTATCTACCTTAGCATCATAAACTATATCAATTCCTAGCTCTTTGGCCTTGGCTGTAAGTTTGCTTACTAGGTAAGAACCTACTGGGATTGATTTACCTTCGTCATTGATTGGAGCGTGGGTTCTCATCTTGCTTTGACCACCAGCAAGTTTAAGCTGTTTAAGTGGAGCACCTTGCTCTTCTAGCCAATCAACAGCAGCAGCTGATTCGCCTGCAAGCTTTTCTACTAGTTCTTTTTTGTTTTTCTCATGGCCACCCTTCATGGTATCTTCGATGAAGGTTGCTACTGTATCATCGATTCCTTCTTCTTTTTGAAGCTTGGTTTCTGCAGCATTCATACCAGCTGATGCATAAGATGAGTTACCACCTGTGATGCCTGCCTTTTCGATGATTGTGACATTTTTTCCATCTTCTGCCATTTGGATAGCTGCAGAAAGGCCAGCTCCACCTGCACCTACAACTACTGTATCTGTTGTTATTTCGGCTTCTCTTCCCTTTTCATCTTCCTTAGCTGCTAGGTCTTCTGCTTTGATACCAGCCTGTTCTAGGGCAGAATTTACTGCTGAAAGGAAGGCTGCTGATGAGATTGTCGCTCCAGAAATATTGTCTAGGTCTGTAGAATTTTTGGCAATGACTTCTTCCTTGATTCTTTCAAGTCCTGCCCCACCTACTGAGCTTGTCTCCTTGTGGTCTGCTTCGATGGCTGTAATTACACCCTTATCAAGGCTTAGCTTTACCTTTATGTCACCACCGTAACCTTGAGCACTTCCCTCATATGTACCGCTTATACCAGATAGGTCTTTAGCTTCTTTTGCTGCTTCTTCTGTCTTTGTTTCTGCTTTAGGCTCTTCTTTGCTAGCCTCTTTTGTAGCCTGATTGCCACATGCTGCAAGGCTAATAACCATGGCTAGGGCTAGGCTTATGGATTTAAATTTGTTCATATTACCCCTTTCCTATGTTTTATATATGATATTTTTCAAAATAAAGGGCTACCAATTAAGATAGCCTCTATTTATTTCTTATTTTGCGCCTGCAATAGCATCTTTTAGAGCAGATTTGAAGGCTTCACTTGTTACTGTTGCGCCTGATTCGTTGTCAATTTCTGCACTATTAGCAGCCTTTGCAGCTTCTACTAATTTTGGAAGAGCATCTTTACCGATACCTTCTGTTTCAGCTTCTTCATCGATTGTGATGTCTTTGATTGTATCACCTTCCATTTTTACAGTAAGTTTGATGTCTCCACCGTAACCAGCTGCTGTAGCTGTTCCTGTTTTTTCTACTGCTTCTGCTGTTTCTGCTGGTGCATCTTTTGCAGCATCATCTGTCTTATTTGCAGAGTTACCACATCCAGCTAATACTAGAGCAAGAGCTCCAACTAAAAATATATTCTTTTTCATAATTTTCTCCTTTTACTTCTGTTACTATGCAAGTATACCATTTTTATACAATTTTTTCAAGAAAAAAACCTTGTCATCGTTGATTTTGCTTTATCTGAATACTTCTTTAATTACTTCTTTTATATTAGCAAGCTCTCTTACCTTTATTTCCTTAAAGTTCTTTGCATCCAGGGAGTTTTTGGCTAAATATACCTCTTTATAGCCAAGTCTTTCTAGCTCCTTGACCCTATTTTTGACCTGAGGAACCTTTTTGAGCTCTCCTGTAAGGCCTACTTCTGCTATAAAAACTGTCTTATCTGATATGGGCTTTTTGAGGTAGGATGAGGCTATGGACATGATTATAGCAAGGTTTACAGAAGGCTCTGATAATTTTAGGCCTCCTGTGGTCTTGATTATGACATTATAGTCAAAAAGATTTAGGCCTGCACGCTCCTGAAGGATTGAAATTAGGGTGTTTAGGTCATCACGCCTTAGACTATCGCCGATTCTTTGGGGATAGGGCATGAAGGACTTGGAAACTAGGGATTCTATCTCTACTTCAAGCAGCCTTGAACCTTCCTTGGTCACCGATATGGCTGATCCTTCGGCTTCCACTTCCCTTTGGGTGATAAAATACTGGCTGGGATTAGATATTTCAACAAGTCCCTCTTCATCCATTGAAAATAGGCCAATTTCCCCTGTCCTACCAAATCTGTTCTTGCTTGATGTTAAGACCCTTAGGTCTTCATCAGGACTCCCATCTAGGATTAGGACTGTATCTACCAAGTGCTCAAGAGTCCTTAATCCAGCCATCTCACCTGTCTTTGTCATGTGACCTACCATGATGAAGGCCCTTTTCTTGTCAGGATTTTTGGCCAAATTTACAGCAGCTCCTGCCACCTCAATTGTCTGGGTAGGTGAGCCCTGCTTGTTGTCAAATTCCTGGAGGCTAAAGGTCTGGATAGAGTCAAGAATTATAATATCTGCGTCTATCTTCTTAATCTCCTTGATGGATAAATCCATTGAATTGGTCGATAGGATCCAAAGATTTTCTGGCTCCGAATCCATTATCCTCTGGGCCCTTGATTTTATCTGGCTTTCGCTTTCTTCTCCCGACACGTAAAGGACCCTTAGTCCACTTTTTGCATAAGAATTAGATAATTGGAGGAGGAGGGTGGATTTTCCTGCTCCAGGTCTAGCTGTAAGAATTGAAACAGAGTCCCTTACAAGGCCTCCGCCCACAGCCCTATCAAATTCTTCATAGGCTGAGTGGATTCTTTCAGATTCGTTTATCTCAATGTCTTTTAGCTTTTTTGCGTCCTTATCATCTAGGATTTGGGCAGGCCTTCCTTTAGTTTCCTTGACTGTGACTTCGATTAGGCTGCCCCACTTTTTGCAAGATGGGCATTGACCAGCCCAAACATTTTGGGTGTGGCCACAGTTTTTACATTCGTAAGCTTTTTTGACCTTAGCCATCTAGCCCCTCTACAAATTTATTGACTGAAAATTCATAGACAGCCCTTTTTGGGTCTTCCTTATAGATTTTGGCAAAGATATCCCTTGGGACAATGCCAAAGTCTAGGAGGGCCTCAAGCTCATCTAAAAACCTATTTTCAAACTCACTAAGGACTGGTCTTACGAGATCGATGATGTCTAGGACGTGTTGGTAGAGCTCTACATTTTCATAAAGGGCGAAAATCCCCATCCTAGCTGCGTTATATTTAAGCTTAGTAGCCATGTCATAGTCCATTTCATTAAAGATGTCATAGACCTTATCAAAAATTTCCTCATTGAAGAAGACACCCTTAATTAAGGCCAGGCCTGCCATATTATAAGGGAAAGGCACCTCATCTGCCATCCTTATTTCTATATATTTCTTAGCCCTAACATCTGGAAATACGATAGAAAGGGCATGGTCTACCAAGGCGTCAGCATTGTCTTCTGTCATTAGATCTTCAAGGGTTTTTCTACCAACATAGACATCTTCCCCATCCTTATTTATAAAAATCATTGGAGTTTCAAGGATTCTTTCGGCATAAGTTTTGTAAGATAGGTCAGGATCAAAGGAAAAATCGTAAAGACCAGTCCTCATCCTATCTGTATTATCCCAAATTGTCTGTCTGAGGTTTCTTTCGTAATAGATTTCTCCCTCAAAAATATAGGAATTGTCAAAGACTGAATAAATAAATGGCGAAAGGGCTGAGGCTAGGAAATATTTCCTCCTAAAGTCATCCTCATCCTTATAATCAACAGCAAACTGCATGGAGGCTGTTCCCTTCATCATATTGTGGGCCATATCGCCCCCAAAATCAGCAAAATATTTATACATAAAATCGTAACGAGCCTTTGGAATGACCTTGATATCGTCAATCTTAGTCCTTGGGTGGTAGCCAAGAGTTACAAGTAATTGGCCTCTTTTTTCAAAAACTGGGACAATCTTTCTCATATTTTCCTCATAGAGCCTATAAAGGTCTTCTACAGAGGCCTTGGCAGAAATGGCAAGCTCAAATTGGCCAGCTGGCTCGATAGAAATATCCACCCCATGGCCCCTTAGGGCAAGGCCAGAATCATCAAAGGCCTCGTAGCCAAGATTTTTTAAGTCTTTAAGACTAGCCCCCACGCCATTTTCCCCATAATAGGAAATAGACTCCAAAGTGTCCTTATCCACAACAAAATGTTCAACTTCAAAACCCAACCTAAAATCAGCAGGATCCTTCTCACCGCTTCTTAGGTAGGCAACAATTTTTTCTAATTTTTCTTCTCTATTCATAATTACCTCAAATCTATAATCATATTATACGATTATTAAAATTTAATACATTTATAAATTTATTTAAAAGAAAATTTTATAGAAATAAATTTTGACGTATATTAATCCTATAAGAAATTAGGAGGAAAAAATGTCTTGTACAACAATATTAGTAGGTAAAAATGCCTCATACGACGGATCAACCTTGGTTGCCAGAAATGAAGATTCTGGCAGCGGAGAGTATTGTCCTAAAAAATTCATCAAGGTTGACAAAAAAGATCAGCCAACTTTATATAAATCAGTCATATCCCATGTAGAGATAAAATTGCCAGATAATCCAATGTCCTACACAGCCATGCCAAATGCAGTAGCCAACGAAGGAATCTGGGCAGCCTGCGGAGTCAATGAGAAAAACGTCTCAATGACAGCCACAGAAACCCTCACAAGTAACGAAAGAGTCCTAGGAGCAGACCCTCTTGTAGTCTACAAAAAGGCAGAAGATGGTAAGGCAGAAAAAATTGAAGGAATCGGTGAAGAAGATATAGTAACCATAACACTTCCCTATATAAATTCAGCTCGTGAAGGAGTACTAAGACTAGGAAGTCTATTAGAAGAATACGGCACCTATGAAATGAACGGAATAGCCTTCCAAGATGAAAGCGAAATCTGGTGGCTAGAAACCATAGGCGGCCACCACTGGATAGCCAAAAAAGTCCCAGATGATTCCTATGTAATCATGCCAAACCAACTAGGCATCGACTCATTCGACCTAGAAGATGCTTATGGAAAAGGCGAAAACCAGCTCTGCTCCAAAGATTTAAAAGATTTTATAAGAGATAATTTTCTAGACCTATCCCTAGATGGAAAGCTTAATCCAAGAGATGCCTTCGGTAGCCATTCAGACGCAGACCACGTCTACAACACACCAAGGGCTTGGATCCTTCAAAGATTCTTCAACCCAAGGTCAAATATTTGGGATGGGGAAAATGCAGACATAAGACCAGATGACAATGACATTCCATGGGCAAGGGTCCCTGAGAGGAAAATCACACCAGAAGATATAAAATACGCCCTCTCCCACCACTACCAAGGCACAAAATACGACCCATATGGCAAATACGCCGACAAAAAGGGAGCCTTCAGGCCAATAGGCATCAACAGAAACAACTTCCTAGGCCTAGTCCAAATAAGACCATACATGCCAGAAGGCGTAAAATCCCTAGAATGGCTAGCCCTAGGATCAAATGTCTACAACGCCATGGTCCCATTCTATCCAAACGTAGATGACACCCCAGCCTACCTAAGGGATACCACAGGAGATGTAACAACAGAAGACTTCTACTGGACCAACCGCCTAATAGCAGCCCTAGCCGACCCACACTACGCAGATACAGCCAACCTAATCGAACGCTACCAAGAAGAAATGGGCGCCATGGGCTGGGAAATAGTCCACAAATACGATAAAAAAGTAAAAGAAGAAAAGCTAGAGGGAAAAGCCCTAAGAGACCAACTAGAAAAGGCCAACCAAGAAATAGCAGCAAATCTTAAAAAAGCAAGCCTAAAACTTTTAGACAAGGTCTTATACGAGGCAAGTAATAAAATGAAAAACTCCTTTGCTAGAAGTGATGCTTAGAACATATTTTCAATATGATTGTTAGAGGGAGAGCCCGGGGCTCTCCCCTTTCCTTTATAAAATGATTTTTTAGGGGCATCCCCTAAAAATCCCCTTTTTTTATTATCCAAAATAATAATATTTTGATTTATTATTCTAGATAATATTATTATATAGTTTTTTCTTCGTAATTTTATCTCATAATGAATTATTGTCATCAAGTTGATGACTTCGCCTAAAGGAACTTTCTTTCTAATGATACAATATCATATGGTATTGTTCTTCGTAACTTTAACTTATAATAAATGGTTGTCATCAAGCTGATGACTTCGCCAAAGGGGGGAGGGCCAAGGACCCTTTCGCATGGGTCCTCATCGGACGGAAACCCGTTTGCTACGCAAACTCCTTCGTGCTACCGCACTATGTTTCAGGCATAAACGCCCCAAATCAAGGGGCGTTTATGTCCCCCTTACACCCCCTCTTCGTTACACCCCGCAAGCGACTCCTTAGCGGAGGGCATGATTAGAAACTTGCCTTCGGCAAGCCTCTCTTTGTATACTGAACTCCTTGTTTTAGCCGTCTTTATTCTTACTGATTTTGACATTCCGATGCCTAAAAATCTCAATCTAGTCCAAATTCTTGTTCTGTATAAACTATACATCTCAGTAGTTACAGAAATTTAATTTAAACTCGTGCGTCAGGAGATTTTCTTAACGGCATCTCCACTTACAAAATCTCCCGACCTTGGGAGAATTATTTTGTATTCTTAGAGAATATTAACGTCAAAGTAGGTCTAAGGCTCGTTTGCCTTTGGCAAACATTGAGATAATAGGGTATAAAATACTAATCTATCGGGAGATTTAAAAGCAGAAGTCACCGTTAAGAAAATCACACTGACAACCATCCTTAAATAAAAATATTGTAACTACTAAGATGACAAGTGACTATAAAAAGCCAATTTGGACTAGATTGTGATTTTTAGGGGACTTTTGATTTTAAATCAGTAAGAAAAAGGCCAACTACATAAGAAGTAATCCACAATACTAAAGAAGATTTTTGAAAAAAATCTTCCCCTTTCGCACTCCGCCTAAGGAGCCGGGAGGGGGTGAAATGGGGAGGTTTAAGGAGGGGCATGAGGGGGCATCTGCCGCCCCCTTCGCCCCTCCTTTATACGGAGATTCAATTGTATATAAAAATAATTATCTATAAGACGAAGATACGAAGTATTCATGTTAATAATATTATCTTGGATAATAAATAAAAAATATTTTATCTTGGATAAAAAAAAGAGGGTCTTAGGGGGATGCTCCCTAAAACCTTCTTTTAAAAAATGATTATTTATTCATATTTAGCCAACAAGTTATTTGCTTGTTTTATTAATTTTTCTTGTTTGACCATTAATTGATCTAGCTGAGCCCTTACTGATTTTATTGTTTCTGGTGTGAATTTGATTAGTAAGTGGCAAGCGTTTAAGGTTACTTCTGCTTGTTTTTTGGCTGCCCTTAGGCCTGCTATGGCTTTTTTGTTTGCTTCTGACTTATCTTTATTTTCTGGCTTTTTATTTTCATCCTTTTTTGGAGCTTCTTTTTCAGGTTTTGCTTGTGTTTGGTCTAGCTCTCTCATCCTGATTTCTATTCTATCGTCATTTCTATAACCTACAAGAGGTACATCAAATTCACCTTCTGCTACAAATGGCGCTCCTGGTTCATCAGTTTCTTTTAGCTTGAAGGTTACTCTTTCGCCTCTCTTATATGTTGCTTTATTTGTTATTTTACCGCCCCAAAATTTATTTGGAACTCCATTGATATAGACATACTCTGCTTTATAATAGTCGTTGTATTCTTTATCTTTACCTACTTTTCTTAAAAGTGTAAATGATAAGTCTATTGTATCATTTTTTGGAGCTTGTTCTTCTTTTGCATAAGCTACATTGCTATCTAGATTTGCACTGACTCCAAATCCTAAAGCACTTATTGATAGGCCTAGGGCCATAGTCATCATTATTTTCTTTGATTTTTTCATATTTCCACCCCTTTTCTTTCTTATTTATACATTTTATCTTTTTACTTATCAGTTTCAAGTTTTTTAGCTTACTATATCTCTTTGATAAAAATATTACCGAGACTTATATCCCGGTAATATCTTTTCTAGTTTATTCTTTCTGTTGTTTCGCCATCGAAGAAGTGTAGGGCTTCTGGATCTAGGGCGAATTTGGTGTTATCGCCTATGTTGTATTCTAGGTGGCCTGGTTGACTTATTACTAGGTCTGTTCCATCTGCCATCTTTGAATAGATTATTTGTTCTTTTCCTAGCATTTCTATTACTTCGATGTTAGATTCTACTGTGTTGTAGTCTCTGTCTTCTGCTATAAATCTCTCGCTTCTGATACCGAGGTAGACTTTTTTGCCTTCGTAGTTTTTAAGGACTGCTGCGTCTTTGTCGTTGGCTTTTATTTTCATTTGGCCAGAGTTATTGACGAACATTCCATTTTCTACTTTTCCTTCTATGATGTTCATGGTTGGTGATCCAATGAAGCCTGCTACGAAGAGGTTTTGTGGTCTTTCGTAGAATTCTACTGGGGCTCCTACTTGTTGGATAATTCCCTTATCTAGAAGGACTATCTTTGTGGCCATGGTCATGGCTTCTGTTTGGTCGTGAGTTACATAGACACTTGTTGTATCTAGTTGGTTGTGGATTCTTACTATTTCTACCCTCATGTGCTCTCTTAATTTAGCATCTAGGTTTGATAATGGCTCATCCATTAGGAATACTGATGGTTTCCTTACTATAGCACGGCCTAGGGCTACCCTTTGTCTTTGACCACCTGAGATATCACTTGGTCTTGAGTAGAGGTAGTCTTTTAGCTGTAGGATTTCTGCAGCTTCTTGAACTCTCTTGTCGATTACTTCTTTTCTCTCATTTTTCATTTTTAATGAGAAGGCCATGTTATCATATACTGTCATATGTGGGTAAAGAGCGTAGGATTGGAATACCATGGCTATGTCCCTATCTTTTGGCTCTACTGTGTTCATTATCTTATCGTTGAATGATAGGGTTCCTTCTGTTATTGAGTTTAGTCCTGCTATCATTCTGATTAAGGTTGATTTACCACAACCTGAAGGACCTAGGATTACACAAAAGTCCTTATCGTCTATTTCAAGATTTATATTTCTGATGGTAAATTTATCTCTACCTTCGTATTTTTTTCCTAAATTATCTAATGTTACGCGCATTTTTCTCTCCTATCCCTTAACTGCACCTGATGACAATCCACCTACTAGCTCATCTTGTAAGAACAAGAACAAGAGCATGACTGGTATGGCTGATAAGAATCCACCTGCTGCGAAGGCTGGCTGATTCATATTTCTCATATCGCTTATTAGTGTAAATAAGCCTGTTGCCAAGGTGTAGTCAGCTGGATTTGTTAGAAGTATCTTTGGCATCATGTAATCTAGGAATGGTCCTATGAAACATTGAAGGGCTATGATTGCAAGCATTGGTCTTGCAAGTGGCATGATTATTAGCCTATAGACCTGGAAGTTTGAACAACCATCTATCCTTGCTGCTTCGTCTAGCTCAGGGGATATTGAGTCTAGGTAGCCCTTTAGGATAAAGGTGTTACCTGCTATTGCTCCACCTGAATAGATTAATATCAGCATCATTGAGCGGGAGAATACTGGCACTATACCTGATATGATTGTGTGGATGGCATAGAAGGCAGTAATTCCTGCAAAGGCTGGGATTATTTGTACGAGCATGATTGTGATTAATGATGCTTTCTTACCCTTAAATCTGAATCTTGAGTAGGCATAGCCTGTAAAGGATACAAAGATTAGGGTTAAGGCTGTTGTTGCTGTTGCTATCTTTAGTGTATTTACTACCCATCTGACAAATTGAGTTTTTTGGAATAAAAACTTAAAGTTGTCAAGTGAGAATACGAACTTACTAGTCATAGATATATATTGGCCTTGGTTGCCGTTAAATGATGAAATCACCATTATTGCAAGGGGTACAAGAATGATGGCCGCCCATATAAATAAGACTAAATATGATATACCTAAGGCTAGCTTACCTGCAGCTGATAAGGGCTGGAGGTCAGATAAATATAGGTCTTTGTTTTTATTTTTCTTTGCCATATTAATACTCCTTAAAGGCTGATGATTTCATGTAACCTATGAAGGAAATAACTATAAGTAAGATTGAAATAAATACAGTTATGGCAGCACCTATAGCTTGGTACTGACTATTCATAGTTAAGTTATAAATGTATGAAATCAAAATATCACTTGATCCCGCTAAGTTACCATAAACCTGTGGATTGAAAGGTCCACCGCCGTTAAATAGGTAAATTATTGAGAAGTTGTTGAAGTTAAATGTATATTGGTTAATTAGCATTGGCGCTATTTGGAAGAGTACAAGTGGAATTGTAATCTTGGCTGTAGCTTGCCAACCTGTTGCTCCATCTATACTTGCAGCTTCGTAGAGGTCTTTTGGAATGGCTTGTAATACTCCTGTTGTGAGTAGGAAGATGTAGGAATGACCCAACCATCCTTGGAGGAGTATGAGGGCAGTTCTAGTTTGAACTGTGTTATTTTTGATATCTAAGCTTACATTAAAGACCGAGTTTATCGCCTCTGTTATTACACCACCACGGCTTGTCATGATTGAGAAGAACATGATTGTGATAAAGGCTGGTATTGCCCATGGCAATAGGTAAACTGTCCTAAATACCTTCTTAGCCTTGATTCTTTCGTTATTTACCATTAGAGCAAAGACAAAGCCTAGGACTATTGCTAGGGTTGATGCACCTAGGGTCCAAATTATTGTCCAAGCAAAGATATGCCAGAAGGCCTTTCCTGCTATACCTTGACCCTTTGCTATGGTTAGGTAGTTATTTAGTCCTATCCATTCAAATTTGTTTTGGTGTTGTGGATCCATGTTGGTAAAGGAAATTAGGATGGCTGTTATGATTGGCACCATTACTATAAATATTATTACTAGTAGGGCTGGTGTTGAAATCAAATATGGGAAGCCATCTGTTCTCATCATCTTCTTTGTTTCAAAAAATGAGTTTGGTCTGATACCCTTAAGCTGGTCTTTTTCTGTCTTGTGGGCATCTTTAAAAGAAAATACGTATATTGCCATAGCAAGTACTACAAATACTATAGCAAGTACACCCTCAATCATGAAGATGATTGACCTATCTAGTCTCTTGCCGCCTTGGGCTAAAGATACTAGACCTGCTATACCTTGACCTTGGTAGTTACCGAAGCCTAGGGCATATGGTAGGGCTATTAGATAGATAAATAGGGCTCCAAGGAAAAACATTATTGCCTTTTGCCATTGGCCGTTTAATAATTGGCCAAGCCCTGGAATAGGTGCTGATAGTATGGATTTGATTGCACTTTGGTTTTCTACTTCGACTGGTGTCCTACGTCTGATGTCAGACCTATCTTCTTCCAAAATCTTCATTGAGTGCTTGTAATCTTGTTTAATCTTGTAATTTAGAGAATCTATTTCTTCTTTGATAGATTTTTCTGGATTTCTGTAATCAATTTTTAGATTTTGGTCTTTGAATTTTTGTTTTAATTGTTCTTTGGTTGCCTTGTAGGCTTTCTTTGAGATCAGACCTTCTTTGAAAGATTTTTCTAAATCTTTTAGGTCTTTGTCATATTTTTCCTTAAGGGTAGCTCTATCTTCTTCGATTAATTTAGATTCAGCCTTGATATTCTCATCTGTTAGGTTCTTTAATCTTTCGTTAGCATTTGCTAGTTGGTCCTTTAGGTATGAATCATGTTTGATTATCTCTGGAATAGAAACAAGGTCTAGTTCATTTAATTTGTAATCAAGAAGTGAGTCATAAGAAAGTTCCTTATTTGCCTCATAAAAGTCTTTCATCTTACTAGCAATCTGACTTTTTTGATGAAGTTGATTTAGGTATTTCTCCCCATGAGAACTATTATCTTTGACTGCTTCTTTGATAGCTTGATCTAAGAGTTTTTTCTTCTCTTCTTTATATTCCTTAACTTTTTTATTATAAGGGTGGTCAGCCTTTGAGTACTTATTATTGCCTTCGATTTGATCAATTATATATTGATTCTTTCTTGGATAAGTCTGGCCCCTCCTATCATAAAGTTTTTTTTCATAAGTCATATTCTTTTACCTTTCTTGCCTTGTGATTACTATTAATAGGGCTATATCAAGTATTAGGCCTATATAATAAAATACTGAGCCAAATGAGAATTGTAGGAGGTGATTAATTATTCCAATTAAAGTCATTCCTCCAAAAAATATCTTATAAAACATATTTATGCCGTATTTTTTAATAGTAAAAAAGGTGTATAAGGATATTACTATTGGATTGATTACCTTTATAAATAAATTAAATATCAGTGCATTGAGGTAATCTCCATAAGTAAGCTCCTGCTTTACTTTTGCGATTGTACTGTAAATATCTGGGTCTTTTGCCATCATCATTGTCTCAAGCGAGAAGTTTAGAATCAAAAGAGCTGATATTATCAGTATCTGGTAGAGAAATCTTTCTCTTTTTTTTGCTATATCCATAATATTTGAATAAAGGGCAATCCCTAAGGATCACCCTCTATTTAATTTGATTATTTGTTAAAGTTAGCCATCATTGAATCAAATGAAGCTTTTATTTCTGCATATGCTGCCTTTTCGTCTGCTGGTTTTACAGAGTTCCAAGATAGGATTGCGTTTTTGTAGGTATCCCAAACATCGCCCCACTCTTTGAATAGTGGTCTAGCTGGAGCTTCTTTGTAAGAAGCGATTGTAGCTTCAATAATATTTTTATCTACATCTGGAAGATCCATTTCTTTATATTTATCTACTGGTACGTTTTCAAGAATCTTACCTGAAGCCTTGTATAGGTCTGCTGCAAATTCTGGGTTAACTATTTCTTTAATCATAGCTTCTGCTAGAGCTACCTTGTCAGCATCTTCTTCTATTCTAGCATTCATTGCAAGTCCCCAACCACCTTGCCAGTGTGTTAGTGGTTTGCCTGCTAATGTTAGTTGGCCGATTGGATGAATTTCTAGGTTGCCTTCGCCTGCTTGTTCGCCTATAGCAGCTGCATCCCATGGTCCACCAAGTCTAGCAACACCGCCGTTGCCTGGTTTGAATGTATCATCTATATAACCCCAACCTGCATCAGCATCAAATAATTGTGTGCCAGCTTCGTTGTGTTTTTTCCAATAATCGAAAAGTGCCTTAACTGTAGCTTGTTTTTCTGGTTCAAGCTCATCCCATTCTTTAGTAAAGTCTGAGTAAAGTGTTCCGTCTTCTTTTTTGCCAAGAAGTTCGATATTTGAAGAGTTAGTAGCAGCAACGCCGTACCAAGCATCAAATAATGGGAATAAAACTGTAGATTCATCTGCAACATCTTCAATTTCGATAGGTTTAGATAGGTCTACGTTCTTTTCTTTAGCATTTGCTGAGTTTACATAAGTGATAAGTGTTTCTATATTGAATGGGAAAGCAAAATATTCACCATCAATATTGAAGTTTCCACCTAATCCCTTATCAAAGTCATCCCAACCACCGATTTCTTCAGCAAGTTTTTTAGAATCAATTGCGCCAAGTACATCATTACCATGTAGACCATAAAGTCTATCTGCAGGAATTGCAAAAAGGTCAGCAACGTCTTCATTTGTAGCATCTGTAGAATCGATAATATCTAAGTTGTCAAAAGAACCAACTGTTTTAATCTCGATATCTGCATTAGGGAATTGTTTTTTAACACGTTCTGCTGCAGCTTTGTAATAATCTACCCAACCTTCTTCAGCTTGAACTGTTAACTTTGTAGCAGCATCAGTATTAGCAGCTTCTTTAGTATCTGCTCCCTTGTCCGCTTCTTTAGCTCCACCACAAGCTGTAAGAACAACAGCTAGAGATAAAGCCATGAGTGACTTAAACTTATTTTTCATGTATTCCTCCTGTGATTTCAAGTGAAATCGTATTCTTTATATCCATATTATAGCTTATATTTTCATAATTGTCAAAAATTTGTCTTAAGTATATTAGTTTGTTAACTCACTCAAAAAATAAATTCCGCTTGAATCTTTATAAACTCAAACTTATAATATAAAAGTAAAGAAAAATCAAAGGAGAAAATATGTCAAAAACACTCGGACCCATCCATTATATGATGTATGAAAAAATAAAATTCCAGGATAAAATTACAGACTACCTAATGGATGGTCATATTCAAGATATAAAACCAGATCCGGTTTCAACAAAACCCCTAGAAGAAATTCTAGATCAAGAAAATATCCACGGATATTTGCAAGAAAAAATAGATATAGTAGAAACAAGGCTAGCCAAGGCCCTAAAATTAGCCAAAGACCCTGATGAAAAATTATACAAATTAGGACAGGAGTGTGGCAAGGACAAGGACTTTTCAAGCTTTGAACAAGTATTTAGGGACCTAAACACCTACCTCCTAGATGGGATGCCATGCGATCAAGGCCTAGCAGCCATGGTCGATGGAGATAGCCTCTACCTAATCACAAATAACAACCTCCACTCTAAATACGATGAGGAAATAGACCTGGAAAAATCAAAAGAAGCGACATGTGCGGGAGGCCACGGCCACGATCACCACGAATCCTTCGAAATCAGAGAAGGAAATCTTGACCTAAAAGAAGAACAATCCACCTACCACACCCATCGCCTAGCCTTCCTTAAAGGCTACTTCAGCGATAGCCCTTATGAGGTAAGCCTTATAAATGGCATAAATTACAAAATATCACCAAGATAGAAAAATCGTCCTAGCTTAATGCCGGGGCGATTTTTAATTTTGCTGGTCAGATTAAAGAGAAAAATAGTATAATAAAAGCCGAGGTGAAACATGCAGAAAAAAGAAATCAACGAAATCAGAAAAATAATCAGACCTGACCAATCAAGGCTTGATACCATCTATACTTACTATATAAATGCAGAGGGCGAGATGATATTTAAAGATGCCTTTGCTTATGGGCTTTTAACCATCAGAGAAAAAGACCTTTATGATGAAATCTTCAAAAAAGCCCTCTCAGGATCCCTTGAGAAAAATCTCCTAAACTTAGAATTTACCGGCAAATACGAGACAAATTCCCAGCAAGAACTCTTCTACCAAATTTCAAAGGCCAATGAAGAAAGTGATGTAAATATCCTAGTAGAAAAGATAAGGAAAAGCTACCAGACAGATGGCAACTACGCCATAATCTTAGGCCACGGAGTCTATGATGTAATAGAAAAGGCCCAGGATGGATCTTATTCAGGCGATAGCGAAGAGACATATTCCTTCTTCATCCTAGCCATCTGCCCGACAGCAAGTCCAAAAGCTAAGCTAATCTATGACCAAGAAGAAAAGAAATTTTCCGAAAGCGAAAACAAGTCTACAGTCAAGGCCCCAGATTTTGGTCTTCTTTACCCATCATTCACAGATAGGCAGGCCCACATCTACGAATGCCTCTACTATGTCAAAAACAACAGCAAAAGAGACGAGGCCTTCGAAGAAGAAATCCTAGCCTGTACTATGCCAAGCAAGGTAGACTACCAGCAGGACTATTACAAAATCCTAGTCGAAGAATCCCTAGAAGATAAGAAAACCATCAAAAACCTGGTAAGCCTCAATGACAAGCTCAAAGATCTGTCAGAAGAGGGTAAGGAAAGCGAGATAATCCCAACACTCGAAAAAGAGGAAATCAAAGAAATCCTAGAATCCCTTGGCGGCAAGGAAGTAGAAATAGAAGAAGACACAAAGCTAATAGTAGACAACATCCTAGCCAAAGACTATAAGCTAGTCTCAGATACTGGCATAAAAATTACCATCCCAGAAGATGAAATCACAAGTATAAAAGAAGAAAAAATAGACGGCAAATCCTACATCCTAATACCAGCCACAGGCATGGACTTAAATGGGATAAAGTTATCTAAATAAAAAAATCCCCTAGGATAAAATAATAAATCTTAGGGGATTTCGGGAGGGATACATATATTTTTATTCTTCTACTAGGTGTCTAATCAAAGAATGTCCGTCTTCCTTATCAAAATATTTTATTTTCTCAGCATTAAAACTGATATTTATAAAGCTATCCTTGGTATAGGATTCCTTATCGCCCTTTATGATGAATTCCTCATCTCCTATGCTTGCATAAAAGATTGTGTCAGAACCTAAGAGTTCTGATAATTTCATATCAGCATGGAACTTGTTACCATAGTCAACTTCTGTGCTTATATCTTCTGGCCTAATTCCAAATATCAATTCTTTTCCATCATAACCAAGGTCTTTTAGTTTTTGATATTGGTCTTCAGGAATCTTTATGGCTAAGTCTTCGCCTTTTCTTAAATAGCCATCTTCAAGTCTTGCTTCTACCAAGTTCATGGCAGGTGATCCTATAAAGCTTGCCACAAAGGTGTTGGCTGGGTCATCATAAAGCTCGATTGGACTTCCAATTTGCTGGATGAGTCCTTCATTCATTATAACTATCCTGTCAGCCATGGTCATAGCCTCTGTCTGATCGTGGGTTACATAGATTGTTGTGGCATCTAATTGGTCATGGAGCTTTGATATTTCAGCCCTCATTTGCATACGAAGTTTTGCATCAAGGTTTGATAGGGGTTCATCCATTAAAAACACCTTGGCGTCCCTTACTATAGCACGACCTAGGGCTACCCTTTGTCTTTGACCACCAGATAGGTCTGCAGGTTTCCTGTCTAAATATTCATCAAGACCTAGGACTGCACTTGCTCCCCTTACTTTCTTGTCTATCTCATCTTTTTTATATTTCCTTAGTTTTAGACCAAAGGCCATATTGTCATAGACATTCTTGTGTGGGTAGAGGGCGTAGGATTGAAATACCATTGCTATTCCACGGTCCTTTGAAGGAACCATATTCATAAGCTTGCCATCTATATATAATTTTCCCTTTGTAATATGCTCAAGTCCTGCAATCATCCTAAGTGTTGTAGACTTACCACATCCTGATGGACCTACAAAGACTATAAATTCCCCATCTTTTATATCTAGGTTAAAGTCTTTTACAGAATAATCAGTCGCCTTGTCGTATTTTTTATAAACATTTTCTAATTTTATATCTACCATAATTATCCAACCTTTTCTCTTGCCTTATCTCTTGCTAGGAGGAGTGCTCCGATTATCGCAGATTCGCCATTTCTTTCAGGTTTCACGATGTATTTATCTACATTTTCAACTGAGATATAGTCATTCATTAGTTTTTTATAATTATCTCTAACCTTTTCTATTAGGCCTTCTTTTTGAATAACGCCACCACCTAGGACTATCACGTCTGGGTTAAAGGCTAGGACTGTATTATAAACGCACTGACCTATATAGTAGGCTTCTATATCCCAAAACTTATCTTCTATAGGAAGGTCTTTGCCTGGGATTCCAAATCTCTTTTCGATGGATGGTCCTGACGCAAGGCCCTCAAGGCATGCACCATGAGCATAACATATTCCTTCAAACTTATCATCTGGATGTTTATTTACAATCATGTGGCCTAGTTCTTGGTGACCCCTGCCTCCTATAAATTCCTTATTTTGTATAACTCCTCCGCCTACTCCTGTACCAAAGGTGTAATAGGCTAGGGAATTTTGCCCCTTGCCTGCACCTTCCTTTAATTCCCCATAGGCTGCTGCATTGACATCTGTTGTAAGATATACATCTATACCAAGTCCCTTTTCTAAGGATCCCACAAAATCAAAGTTTTGCCAGCCTTTTTTTGGAGTGTTTAAGATGTAACCATAGGTCTTTGACTCTGGATTTATATCTACTGGACCAAAGGTTCCAAGGCCTATCGCTTTTAAATCCTTCTTATATTTGCCAAAGAAGTCTATCATTTCATTGATATTTTCTTCAGGAAGTGTGGTAGGAAATTGAATTTTATCTATGATATTAAAATTTTCATCACTTACGGCACAAATCATCTTTGTGCCGCCAGCTTCTATTGCTCCGTACATTTATTCTCTCCCAGCAGGTCATAAATTCTTATCTCATCAAGCAAATCTTTTTCTTCTATTATTATCCTATCTAACTCACAATCAGAATAATAGGTATTGGATATAGAATAATCATCATTGATATATACCTGAACTGATGACCTATCAATTATGATTTTAAACTTATTCTCATCTTTAAAGTCTAAATCAACGGCTTTTTTATTTATATCAAAATCATGTTCTGTCTTTATCCTGTAGGCCATCTTTGACCTATCAAAGCTTGCCTTATTATTTGCTAAGTCAAAGTTAAAATCAAAGGCTTCTTTATCATTTGCAAGGCTTAATTTTAAAAGCTCTCTTTGCTTTGTTTCAAACTCTATGAAGTTGCCATTTTCTAAGCTAATTGGCCCTTCGCTTATTTTTTCTTTTTTGACTAGGGTCTTTTTTGCTAGGGCTTTTGGGTGGATGGTTCTTTTTATCTTGCCATCTTCTTCAAAAATTAATTGAGGAATTGTCATCTGTCCCATCCATTTATGGCCTTCTTCTCCTGGTATTAGGCTTGAGCCCCAAGCTTGGTTCCAAGCTATGGCAAAGTAGCCACCATCTTCCTTGGCACTTTGAGGAGCATAATAGTCAAAGCCAAAGTCCATCTCTCTAGTAGATTCTGCCAGGAATTTGTAATTATCCCAATCCATCCTTCCTTCTACTAGCATAGTCTTGTGTGGATGTTTTCTTCCTTGGTAATTGTAATTCATGGCACTTACTAAGAGGACCGCCTTATTATCTTCAAAGAGTAAAAGGTCTGGGCATTCTGCCATATCCCCTAGATAGGCATCATCTGATATGAGTATAGACTTATAGGTCCAAGCTAGCATATCTTCTGATTCATAAAGGAGAACTGTACCTATTTTATCATCTGTCTTTGTTCCTATCACTGCATAATACTTGCCATCTTTCTTGAAGACTTTAGGGTCTCTAAAGTCTTCTTTTGAGATATTAGCTGGCAGGTCTTTTTCATCAAGAACAGGATTATTGGCATATTTTTCAAAGTTTATATAATCTTTTGACCTAGCTATATTTTGGTTTTGTCTTACCTGACCGTGGTCAGTTTCTGTAAGGTGGCCTGTATACATTAGGTAGAGCTCATCTTCTACAAAGATTGCAGATCCGGAAAATACTCCATTTTTGTCATAGGCCATATCAGGAGCTAGGGCCACAGGTAGGTTTTCCCATACTAGTCCATCCTTAGTCCTTGCATGACCCCAGTGCATAGGGCCGTGGCAAGCATCATAAGGATAGTGTTGGTAGAATAAATGATAATATTCATCTTTTACACTGACCCCATTTGGATCATTAATCCAACCTATCGATGCGGCGTAATTTATTTTTGGGAAAAACTTTTTATTAATGGACTCTTTATTCTTTTCTATAAATTCATTTGCGTTTTTCAAGTTAAATTCCATTATTACTCCTACTTTTTCTTGTAATCGTCGAAGTTTCTTTGTTTGATTTCTAGCCATTCTTCTAGGCCTAGTCGTTTCAATTCTTCCTTATAAGCATTCCAGCTTTCATCTGTTATTCCATTTTGGATAAACTCTGCACGACTTCTTTGGATGTATGGTTTAAGATCTGCTTCAATTTGAGCTAGTCTTTCTAGGTCCTCTTTGCTTGCAAATAATCTTGGATAGATTTCATCCTTTTCTGCATAAGGAGTATATTTTTCTTTTAATATATCTAGTCTCCATTTAGCATCATCTGGCATAGTTGTATATTTATCATAGTATTCATCTAGAATTGCAAGTGGGCCACCTACTTCTGTCTTTTGTCTTAATTCTCCAGGCGCTGTTCCATTTAGTGGAAGGTGTTTAAGCATTGGCTCTCCTGCATCATTTTTAGACATTTCGAAGATGTTTTGTTGGTTCTCATCACCATAGGTTCCCCAGTTGTTTTGTACTGATTGAAGAGGCTCATACATCTTGTCAATCCATTTTGCTGTTAGCTCTAGGTTTTTGTTTGCTGATGTAATTACTAGCCTATCTCTTGAAAAGCCCATGTTATTTGTTCTTGTTACTCTCTTTACTCCATCTGGACCTTCCATTACATCCATGGCATCGTAGGAATCATTCATTCCACTTACATTTCCCTTATCCCAGGTGAAATACATACCATATCTCATGTCCTTACCCTTGGCTATATAGGTGTTCCAATCATGTTCAAAGGCTTCAGGGTCTATTAGTCCTTCATTATATAGGTCATTCATATATTCAATTCCTGCCCTATATTCATCATCATCTGCTGTAAAGTTTAGCTTTCCATCATTGCCTACTACTAGGTGTTGGTCATTGTCCCCATCTCCTCCAAAGGCTGCCATGATGAATTTGAAGTCTTCATTGCCATCGGCATCAATAAAGGAGAATGGTATCTCATCTTTTTCTCCATTACCATTTGGATCTTTATCCCTAAAGGCTATGAGGGCTTCTTTAAGTTCTTGAGGATTTTTAGGCATTTCTAGACCTAATTTTTTAAGCCATTCTACATTTATCCATGGAATATCGTTTACAGTGTGGATTGATTCCTTATCATTACCTAATTCTTCTATCCATGGGAAGGAATACATCTTTCCATCAGGAGCTACCATCATGGCCTTATATTCTGGATATTTATCATAAATTGCCTTTAGGTTTGGCATATATTTTTCAACAAGCTCATCAACTGGCACTATTACTCCAGAATCTGCCCAAGTCATTAGGTCAGCATCGCTTGCTTCTGAGTTCCAAATAAAGTCTGGCAAATCACCTGCAGCTATATCTAGATTTCTCTTTTCTGCAAAGTCACTGTTATAATTTGTCCAGTCTATGTGAACATTTGTATCTTCTTCTAATCTCTTATAAATTAGTTTTTCATTTGGGTCTTCTGGTGCTAGAGGTGAACTAGATGTGATACCTTTTAGGCTCACCTTATCTTTTAATGGAAGGCTTACATCTGTAAGGCCGTAGTCTTCACTACTTGTTGTCTTAGATTCTTTAGATCCACAGCCTACTAGTAAGGCTGGTATTGTTAAAGCTATAATACATTTTTTAATATTCATAATTTATCCTTTCACTGCTCCTACTGAAATTCCTTTTTCAAAATATTTTTGGAAGAATGGGAACATAACTATTAATGGTACACTGGAAACAACGATAGTAGAATACTTAACTAATTCTGCTATTTTCTTTAGTTCGGCCATAGCTGTTTGCTGGCCAATCATATTCATGTTTGGTTGATTTTGAACCAAAATTTTTCTTAAAACTATTTGCAAAGGCTCTAATTCTGGTGATTTAATATAAATCATTGCATCAAAGTAACTATTCCACATTCCAACAAAGGAATATAAGAATATTACAAACATAATTGACTTAGATAAAGGCACTATAATCTTTGTAAAGACTTGAATCTCACTTGCCCCATCTACCTTAGCTGCCTCAATCATCTCTTTTGGTAAGGTTTTTATATAAACCTGAGCCAAAAACAAGTTAAAGACTGATAAGCATCCTGGCAAGATCAAAGCCCAAACAGTATCAAGCATGCCAAGATTTTTAACAAGCAAGTAGGTAGGTACTAGGCCTCCACCAAAAAACATGGTTATTACAAAAAATACGTAAATACCTTTTTTAAAAACAAGGTCATCCCTGCTCATTGGATAAGCAGCCATCATTGTTACAACAACATTTAAGGTCGCAAAGCCAAATGAGTAGATTAAAGAGTTGAAAAATCCCCTTAAGATACTCTTATCACTAAAGACCCTCCTATAGCCTTCTACAGTCCAGTCTGCTGGATTGAGACTAACTCCCTTGCTAAGCAAGGTATCAGGTGCCATAAAACTTGCCAGCAAGACATAAATCATAGGCACAAGGATCAAAAGCAAGATGATTACTAAGCAGATAATATTTATTCTTCTGATATTCTTATCAACCCTAGTCATAGAATTAACATTCATATTTACCCCTTCTTCTTTTCAATCTTATTCACAAACAAGTAAGTAACTGCCAATAAAATCAAGTTAATAACTGAGTTAAAAAGCCCTACAGCTGTTGAATAAGAATAATTTCCTTGCTGTAAACCAATCTTATATACATAGGTAGAGATAATCTCTGATGTAGGTAGGTTAAGAGAAGTCTGCATTAGGTAAGCCTTTTCATAGCCGATACCCATGATACCACCTACAGCCAAAACAAAGTTTACAATCATAATTGGCTTTAAGGCAGGTAATTCTATATTTATAATCTTTTGCAAAAGATTTGCCCCATCAAGTTCAGCAGCCTCATATAAATCTGGTGGAATACTAATCAAGGCGCTGGTATAAAGGATAGATGCCCATCCCATGCCCTGCCAAATTCCAGAAGCAATATACAAGGATCTAAAAGACTCTGGATCAGTTAGAAATTGTGGAGGCGTTATCCCCATACTCGTAAGAATCCTAACAATAGGACCATTAGCTGAGAAGAACAAAAACACCATACCAACTATAATAACAGTAGATATAAAGTTAGGTGTATAAAGGATAGTTTGAGCATATTGCTTAATCCTATCAGACATAAGTTGATTTATCATCAAAGCTAAAATAATTGGAGGGAAAAATCCCCACAAGAGTCCATAAATAGAAAGCTTCAAAGTATTTACAAGCAATACATTAAAATTTGGTGAAGTTAGGAAATTTTTAAAGTGTTCAAAGCCAATCCATTGACTTCCCAAAATCCCCTTCAAAGGGTTATATTGCTTAAAGGCAATCAAGATTCCATACATAGGTATATATTTAAAGATGAAAGTAATCAGCAAAGCTGGCAAAAGCAGCAAAAACAACTGATATTGATCTTTAAGTCTTTGCCAAATAGTCAGTTCTATTTCATCGTCTGCATCAATCATATTTTTATTTTTTTTCATAAAAGCCTCCTTCCATAAATTTAATCATTTAGTCGTTCCACCCTCCTCGAACCTAACTTCTACATAAGAATTAGCATAATAATTCTCATCTTCAATATTTTTAAGTAAGATATCCACACTCCTTGTCGCAATCTCTTCAACATCTTGGACAATAGTAGAAACCATATAAGACCTCTCTTCGCTAAGCTTGATCCCATCAAAACCAATCAGCTGGTAATCAACTAAGACTTCCTTACCAATAGCCTTTAAAGTCTCAATGACATCCATGCCCACAAAGTCATTGATAGTAAAAATACCATCTATACCAGGATTTTCCTCAAAAATCGCGTATATTTCATCGTCAAATCCCTCATAGGGCTCAAGTATATCAATAATGTGGAAAGAAATCTTCTTATCCCTACAAAAATCTTCAAAACCCCTTCTTCTGTCCATGGTAGCATTCATAAATTTATTATGACTTCCCACATACAAAAGCTCTTTACATCCCTTACTAAGCAAGGTCTCAGCAGCCAAAAGGCCACCCTCGTAGTTTTGACTAGCTACAAAATTAATATTCTTATCAAACTTTCTGTCGATACTTACGAAAGGTAAGTTGGAATTAATATAAACTTCAATATCAGAATAGGAAATCGCTATTATTCCATCGATCATATTCTTCCTAAGCATCTGCAAATACTGGATTTCACTATCTTCACATCCATTGCTATTGCACAAAAGAAGCTTATAACCCCTCTTTTGTAAAACTTGTTCTACATGAAAAGCCATCTCCGAAAAAAACGGGTGCCAGATAGTAGGAATAATTAGACCAATAGTATTAGTTTTATTATTCTTAAGACCACTAGCTAGGTCATTTTTTTCATAATTAAGCTTCTCAATAGCATCCATCACCCTCCTATAAGTCTCAGGCTTAACCTCCCTTCCATTAATAACATTACTCACACTTCCTAAGCTAACCTTTGCCTCGTTAGCAACATCCTTCATAGTAGCCATCTTATAACTCCTTTATTTTATCTTGAATAAATTTAATCTTTGAAACGTTTCAATTATATCATAAAAAAATATATTTTGCACTTAAATTTTTAAAATAAGAATTTGTAACGTTTCAAAATTTATCCAAAATAAAAATCCCAGCTTAAACTAATATGAGAATTAATTTTTGTAACGTTTCATTTATTACAAGTCCATTATATGATAACATTTTCATCTTGTCAAGGCTTTTTTGAAAAATCTTAAGTTTTATGGTAGAAAGCTTTTCATACTTCCTTCTTTACCCCTTGTCTTAAGCGTGGTCGATAAACCTATTACTTTCTTTCGAGCTTCGCTCGACCACTCTGCCTCTGCACCAGTCCTTCCTCAATCTTCTTTCAGAAGATTGGGATAGGGCTTCGCGTGGGGCTCCTCATAGCGCCGGAGGGGCTTTCTCGCTTCGCTCGACCACTCCGTGGGGCTCCTCTTCGCGCCGGAGGGGCGTTTTTCAATCCTAAAATAAGCCTAAGAACGATAATTTGCAATATTCAAAGGCTTTGTGAAAATTAAGCAAAAGCCTGCCCTAAGTATTTTTTTAACTCCCTACAAAATCTTTAGGCTTGTCTCCTAGAGCCGACGGGCTTGATACAAGGTCGAAGCAAGGGAGGGTGGTCGAAGCTAGGTCTCTCTTTTAATTTACTAAGTTAAGGAAGATAATGAATATTATAGTAAAAAGCCAAATGTCATGTCGAACCCTCCTAGAGGGTGAGATATCCCATTTTTTGATTATTTATTTGAAAACATATGTCTATCTTAGGGGCTTCTTTTTTCGAGCTTCGCTCGACCATTTCATGGAGAGTCCTCCACGAGCCGGACGGGCTTGTTCCCTTGTCTCGAGCGAAGTCGAGAGACCTATTACGCACACTAAAATTCCAAAACAAGCCTAAGAGCGATAATTTGCAATATTCGAAGGCTTGTAAAAATAAAGTAAAAGCTTGCCCTTTATGTATTTCGACACCTTGCAAAACTTTTAGGCTTCTCCACGTTGGTCGAAGCAAGGGTAGCAGAGGTCGAAGCAAGGGTAGCAGAGGTCGAAGCAAGGGGAATGTTATTCCAAGAAAATTCCCAGCAAAAAACTAGTCAAGCTTTTCCCTTGACTAGTTTTTTTTCCTATTTAATTTTCACACAGAAGGCGTCCCATGGGGCTAATTTTTTTGATGCTTTTATTTCTTCAACATCTGTGTTTGCTATTATTATTTCTTGGTAGTCGTCCTTTAGGTCGAAGTTTTGGCTTTCTCCTGATAGATTTACTACTACCAAATATTTCTCATCTGCTGTGGCCCTATAGTAGGCGAATACTTTTTCTGCTGTATCTATCAGTTCAAAGTCGGCATCTATTAGCCAATCGTTGGTTTTTCTTAAGTCTACCAGCTTTTTGTAGGTGTAATAGATTGAGTTTTCATCGGCTAGGGCATTTTTTACGTTTATTTCCTTATAATTTGGATTTACTGCAAGCCAGGTCTTTTCTGCACTTGAAAATCCTGCGTTTTTGCTAGCATCCCATTGCATTGGTGTTCTGGCGTTGTCCCTGCCTATTACTGATATCCTGTCAAGGATTGCCGCCATGTCCTCGCCTTTTTCTAGGCACTCATTGGCATAATTTATTGATTCTATGTCTTCAAAATCGCTTAGGTCCTTGAATGGATAGTTGGTCATGCCTATTTCTTCTCCCTGATAGATGTAAGGAGTTCCTCTCATCAGATGGAGGAGGATGGCGAAGGCCTTGGCTGATTTGACTCGGTTTGCTCCCTCATCACCCCATAGGGATAGGACTCTTGGTAGGTCATGGTTTTCCCAAAATAGGGAGTTCCAACCCTTGCCTAATTCAAGTTTATTTTGCCATTTAGCAAATATTTCCTTTAATTTCTTCACATCTAGGTCTTTTTTGTAGAACCATTTTGCCTTGCCCTCTTCGTGGGATAGGCCGATGTGTTCAAATTGGAAGACCATTGATAGTTCTTTATTTTCTGGATTTGAATATTTCTTGGCAATTTCTGGGCTTGCTCCCCAGGTTTCGCCTACTGTGAGTAGGTCGTGGTTTCCAAAAGTGTTTGCGTTCATTTCCTTTAGATAGGTATGAAGCATTGGACCATTTTCTCTGATTTCCTTATCAGGAACCTTGCCTAAAAGGTCGATTACATCCATTCTAAAACCGCCAATGCCCTTGTCTATCCAGAAATTCATCATGTCGTAGATTTCATGACGGAGGTCCTCATTTTCCCAGTTGAGGTCTGGTTGCTTTTTGGAGAATAAATGGAGGTAATACTGGCCAGATTTTTCATCATATTGCCAAGCTGATCCTGAAAAGGCTGATTCTAATGAGTTTGGCTCATCTCTCCATATATAAAAGTCCCTTTTTGGGCTTGATGGATTATCCCTTGCTTCTATAAACCAAGCGTGCTCATCTGATGTGTGGTTTACAACTAGGTCCATGATTATCTTGATGTCCCTCTTGTTGGCTTCAGCAAGGAGTTCGTCCATGTCATCCATATTGCCAAAGATATCGGCTATATCCCTGTAGTCGGAAATATCATAGCCATTATCATCCATCGGACTCTTGTAGACTGGAGATAGCCATATTGCCCCGATGCCTAAATCCTTGAGGTAGTCAAGCTTGGAGATTATTCCCTTAAGATCTCCCATTCCATCCCCATTAGAATCCATGAAGGACCTTGGATATATTTGATAAATTGTAGTCTTATGCCACCAATGTTTTTTCATATTCATCTCCTTTGTTTTTTGCTTTCCTTTTCATTGTAATCGATTCAGGGTCAAAGTTCTAGTTTTATATTTATATTAAAAAACGAGGATATAAATCCCCGTATTTTAAGCTTTTAGTTGATTTTTCTACCCTTTTCGTCATATTTGTAGAAGCCTTCGCCTGCTGCCACGCCGGTTTTGCCTGCTTGAATTTTTTCTTCAAGCATTTTTACAATCTTACCTGCCATTGTAGATGGGTCATCTGCCCCTTCCTTGTATTTGGCAAGGTTATATGGGGTCATAAGGCCTACTATATCTAGGATTTCAAAAGGTCCTCTTGGGGCTCCTGCTCCGACTTTCCAAGCCATATCTACATCTTCAAAGTTTGCGTATTCGCCTGCTACTAGCTCTTGGGCCGCACTTAATAGTGGCACTAGGAGGGAATTTAGAAGATAGCCAGGTCTTTCCTTTTTGATTACAACTGGGATCATGGTAATTTCTCTAGCATAGGCTTCAACAGCTTCTCTTGCCGCATCAGATGTTTCTGGTGTTACCATAATCTCTGCCAGGTTGTTTCTCCAGATGTGGTTGGCAAAGTGGAAGTGTAGGTAATTTTCTGGTCTGCCGGCATCATCCTTGAAGGTTGATGGAAGCATGGTTGATGAATTGGAAGCTAGGATTGTATCTTCTCCCAAATAGTCCTTAATCTTTTTAAAGAAGTCGTGCTTTACATCTTCAACTTCTGCTATAGCCTCGATTACAAAGTCAGCCCCTTCCATGGCCTTGGCCAAGTCTGTCTCATATTTGATTGATTCGTAGGCCTTTTTTACATCCTCTTTTAGCTTATCTATCTCTTCTGGGCTAATATTTTCAAAGTCTTCTATCAAGGCCCTGGCATAATCTGGATTTTCCTTGCCAATTTGAGCCTTGGCATGGTCTAGCTCTGCTAGATAGGTCATATATAATTTTTCGATTTTTGGCTTAGCTCTGCCGATTGATTCCTCGCTTCTTAGCCAAAAAGTAACATTTTTTCCCCTATAGGCTGATTGAAATCCAATTTGACTACCTAGGACTCCACCGCCTGCAATTACAATATTTTTCATCTTATCTCCTCTCTTTTCTCCTATAAAATTACCCCATAAAATCTCTTACAAAACACTTTTTGCAAAAAAATGTCAATCTCTAAAAATCACCTGTCAAAATAAGCTTCAAACTCAAAGGCAGCCACAAAAACACCTAAGTAACTAGATACCATAATAAAAGTTTTTAAACAAAGATTCAATATGATATAATGAGAGAAAATAAAAGGAGCCACCATGAAGAAGAAAATACTAACAATCCTAGCCCTAGGCATCATCCTGTCATCTTGCAGCAGGGTAAAGGATGATTTTAACAATCTCATAAGACTAGGCAGAATCAAAGCAGGTAAAGAAATAGAAGATAGGACCATTGAAGATGCAGATGATGATTACTTAGCCGATAATGACGATGATAATGATTTAGAAAAAGACAATGAAAATCATAAAATTGAAGTAAAAGAAAAGAAAAAATCCACAAGCAAGGAAGAAAAATCAACCCTCTTTGCTGGCCTTCAAGGAAAGATAATCTACGATTGCATAGCAGATAGTGGTGAAAGGTTATATTTCCGCAAGGACGGCAATTTTGACGGCATAACCCTCTACGGCGATGGCATGAACATGTCCTACTCCCTCTTTAAGGGTCAATTTTCAAACCCAAAGAAAATCGACGATAACACCTATACAGTAAGGCTAACAAAATTCACCTACCAAACCCCAAAATCAGGCAGCTTTATCGATGGGGAAGCCACAATCAGGTATACCGACTCCATCAACTTCGATCCATCACAACTAGGAGAAGAATTCACCATCCACTTGCCAAGCTCAAATATAGGAGACCTAGAAAATAGGGGCTATACAGTAGATCTCTACTACAAAGAAGACTATCCAGGCGGCAAGGCAGGTGCCTACATGATATCCAAGGAAAATCTCAAACAGTATCCCGACCTCAAGAACCTGATATTCATGAAAGAACTCCCAGAAACCACAAGCGATCCAGTAAATGAAAATGACTCAAACGTCTTCGAATTAAAAAGTCAGGCAGGAAGTAAGCAAGAAACAAAGGCCAGCCAAATAGATATGCTCAAAAAAACACACGGAATAAACACCAAATCTGTCCAATTCTATAGTCATGCAGAGCAAATCAACTTAGCCGACATGATTCTAAGTAACTATGAAGAGGAGAAAAAACAAGCCATAGGCGGGGTCAACGACCTAGAAGGTGGCATAGGCTTCCTAAACACTGGCTCACGAGTCCTATATAACATAGGCCAATCACAAGACTTCAAAGATATGTTTGAAAACAAAACCCTCTCAGACCTAGACCTAGAAAGCACAGACAAACAGCCAATCATCAAAGTCCTAGGCAACATCAGAGACAAAAAAGAAATAAAACCAAGATATGAAACCGACAACAAAGTCACAACCTACACCCTCCTAGCCAGCAAAAGAACAGGCGAGAAAATCCTAATAAGCCTAGACTTCTGCGGCGACATAGACACAGCCACCTTCATCCAAGAAGATGGAAGCGAACTAGTCAAAACCTGGGCAGTCCCAATGGGAGTCTACAAGAAAAAAGACAAAGACCTAGGAGAAGTCACAGTCTACAAATTCGCCGCCGGTGAAGGCACCCAACAGGCAGCCTACGAAATATATGGAGAAAGTTACGGATTTTAGACAGGTCAAATTTATCCACCAAAAGAGGAAGCTTCCTGAAGCTTCCCTTTTTTTCTGCTAATTATTCAAAACAAGAACACACATCTTTATCTTACAATCTTTCAGCTATTTCTAAATACAAATCCAAAAATATGGAATTCTTGCTGGCCACAATGGACATATCATGACTCAGATTAAAATCCTCTAGGTCTACAATCCTAAGCTCCCCTTCCCTTAATTCTTTTTCAACACAAGACTCAAACAAGAAGCTAATACCGCAGTCTGCCTTAAGAAGCTCAACAATAGCGTGCATATTATTAATCTCAATAATATTTGCAAAATCATTTGTATTTATATTATCCATATTGAGGAAATTTTTAAGAATTGCAAGAGTCCCAGACCCCTCTTCTCTTATAATAATCCTCTCATCAAGCAAATCAGTCAGCTTTGTGATAGGTCTTTGAAAAACATGGTCCCTGTGGCAAATACACTGGACCCTATCGGTCTTATATTTTTTGGCAAAATAATCCTTGCCATCCAAAAATCCCTCAATAATTGCAAAATCAATCTTCCCACTATCAATATCCCTCAAAATCTCATCGGTATTTTCATAATAAATATGAAAATCACATGCCGCTTTCTCCTTAACCAAGGCAATTAGTTTATCAAGGACTATATACTCACCAACTGACCTCGTAAAACTAAGAGAAATCTTCTCCCCCTGGGATTTTTTCTTGCCAAGGAGCTTCTTAAGCCTATGCTCGTCATTTGACATAGAAAGGAGCGCCGCCCTTAAAATCTTGCCCTGGTCAGTCAAAGATAAACTTTTCTTATTCCTAGAAAAAAGCTTACAATTATAATAATTTTCCAAATATTTAATATGCTGAGATATGGCAGGCTGGGTAATATTCAGACTCTCCGCCGCCTTAGTAAAATTAAGATACTCACACACTGCCAAGAAACTTTCAATTCTAAAATCCAACATATAATCCTCCCTAATAATCATAACAAAAATTTATAATATAGTAAATAATTATAATTTTACATTATGATAATCCCTTGCTATAATAAAAAAAGTGGAAGGAGAAAACATGACAAAATCAATAGAAAAAAATATAAGGGGAATAATACTCTGCCTCCTAATAGCAAGTATATCCCAATTCATAGGCAAAAAAGTGCCCCTAGTAGGACCTGCAGTATTTGCAATACTCATAGGCATGGTCCTCGGTCAAATAATCAAAAACAAAACACCCTACATGGACGGAGTAAGATTCACCTCCAAAAAAATCCTACAATACGCCGTAATCCTCCTAGGATTCGGACTAGATTTAGGTCTAGTATTAAAAACAGGAAGAGAATCACTACCAATCATCCTATCAACCATATCAAGCTCACTATTAGTAGCATTCATAGCCAGCAAAACAGGCCTCATCAAAGACCACATAGCAACACTAGTTGGAGTAGGTTCATCAATTTGTGGAGGATCCGCCATAGCAGCCGCCGCACCAGTAATAGATGCAGACGAAGATGAAATCGCCCAAGCCATATCAGTAATATTCTTTTTTAACATCCTAGCCGCCCTATTATTCCCAAGCCTAGGACAGCTAATCGGCTTTAGCCACGCCAACGGTCACGCCTTCGGAATATTTGCAGGATCAGCAGTAAACGACACATCATCAGTCACAGCCACAGCATCCACATGGGACACAATCTTTAACCTAGGCAGCCAAACTCTAGATGAAGCAGTCACCGTCAAGCTAACCAGGACCCTCGCCATAATCCCAATATGCCTAGGCCTAGCCTTCATAAGAATGAAAAAAACAGACACAGATGATAGCAAAAAAATATCCATCAAACAAATATTTCCATTTTTCATAATATACTTCATAATAGCAAGCCTAATCACAACCATAGCCCTCGCCAAGGGAGTAGACATAGGATACTTCAAACCCTTCAAAGACCTATCCAAATTTTTCATAGTAATGGCAATGTCAGCCATAGGCTTCAACAGCGACATAGTAAAACTAGTAAAATCAGGCTCCAAACCCCTAGCCCTAGGAGGAACATGCTTCATAATCATCACATCAATAACCCTAATAGGAGAAAAACTCATCGGGCTATTATAGAAAAAATATAGAAAGAAAAGCAAAACACCCACTCATATAAAAGATTGAGTAGGTGTTTTTGTTTGTAGATTTGACAAAGAAATAATTTGAATATACATAAACAAATAATATAATGAAACTACCATAAAGAGAAGGTTAGAGACAAGCTCGACGATCCTTCAGCAACCTGGCAAAGTCTAAGGTGCTAAAGCTTGAATGATGGGGCAAAGTGCATCCATCGTCGATGGGTGTTTTTTTCTTCTCAAAAAAGGAGGAAATTATGGAAAATAGAACAGTAAAATTAAGTTTCTTAGTAGCAGATGATGACCTAAAAAATGGAAACGCAAAATTAGTAGAATTCTTAGAAAAAGAAGGCTTCAGCCATCATAAACACACAGGCTATAGCCCTTATTGCCCACGGATCTTTATAGACCTCAACCAAAAACTCTACGGAAGAAGCAAGGTGGGAGTAGGATTTGGCACAATAATAGGCAACCACGCCATCAGAGAAGAAGAATTCTACACCATCTATAAAATATACAAACAATACGAAGGCAAAGAACTCTTCACCTTCAAAAAAGAAAGACTAGACTATAATGATTAAAAAAAGACCTAATTAATAAATTTAAATAAAACCAGCAGAAAAGCCAGCAGATGTATAAAATACTCTCCTGGCTTTTCTGTGGTGGGCAACCATCTTGTCACCCCGGCATGCTTATATTTTATTTTTGTTTTTTAGTATTTCAAGTTTGGGGTTATGCTCGCCCTATATAAATTTTCAAGTTCATTTTAATAAGCTTAATTATCTTGTTAATTATCTTTCATTTAAAGTCTAAAAATGATACAATGATAGTAATAATATGATTGCTTATTTAGTATTTTAACCTATAAAATGCTCTACTGAAATGAGTATTTATTTAGTATATAAAAAATTAGATTGGGGAAATTATGACTCTAAAAGTTAGCAAAAATACCAAAAAAGAAGAATTATCTTTAGAAACAGTTTTATTGAATTGTAGAGTAGCTCTTAGGGGCTATGGTAGTAGTGAAAAAAATAGGGATGCTGTAATTGGCCTTGTTTTTCTTAAGTTTGCTGGGGAAAAGTTTGAAGCTAGAAGAAAGGAAATCTTAGCTGAACAACCTGATATCCCTTTACTTATGGAGATGCCTGCTTCCTATAACGCCAAAAACGTTTATTACCTCAAAGAAAATGCTAGATGGGACTTTATTGTCAAAAATGCTGCCTCAAATGATATAGCAGTAATCCTTGATACAGCCATGAAAGATATCGAAGAAGACAACGAATCCCTAAGGGGAGCCTTGCCACAAAACCTCTATGCGACTTTGGGTGCAAGTTCTAGCAAACTAAAAAGTCTAATTGATGAAATCAACAAGATAAACAAAGACAGATTTCACGAAGATGACCTTATCGGTAGGGTATATGAATACTTTCTTCGAATTTATGCTGCATCAGGCACCAAGGAAGACGGGGAATTTTATACACCAGCAAGCGTTGTAAAGCTAATAGCTGAGCTAATCGAACCTTACGATGGCGTGGTATATGACCCATGTTGTGGGTTTCGTGTCATAATAGTGATAGAGGCAAATAGTTATGTAAATATAAGGAGTTCAAGACTTCTACCAAAGTTTAAAACTCAAAAAATAAATAGTTGGTGTGCTGCTTAGAGTATCCATTTTAACAATGGGTATTGTAAATAGCATACCAATAAAACTAAGGATTCTTTAAAGAGTCTTATTTTGTGATAAAAATTTAATATGTAAATCTCAGACGATAGAAAGTAATAATTCTGTCGTCTTTTTTATTTTAAAGAGAGGAGGTAGGAATGAATTTTGATTATTTCTATAATAGGCAATCTGAGATGTATAACTTCATTAGGTTACCTATGGTATTAATGG